>CACZNO010000053.1 GCA_902782505.1 uncultured Erysipelotrichaceae bacterium
AATCATCCGGAAAAGATCCGTCCGTGCTTAGGATGCAACCTGGGCTGTTTCGACCGTCTGGTCAGCAAGGGCTTATACGGAAGCTGCGCGGTCAACCCGCAGGCAGCCCGTGAATCCATCGACGGCATGAAACCGGGCGAAGGCAAGAAGAAGATCGTCGTGGTCGGCGGCGGTGTCGCGGGTATGGAAGTTGCGAGAACCTCGGCGTTACGCGGTTACGATGTGACTCTGTTTGAAGCGTCCGATCATCTCGGAGGACATCTGGTGGAAGCCGGAGCGCATTCCTTCAAGAAGGAAATCCGCGAACTGAACGAATGGTACCAGAGAGAATTGAAGGAACTGCCGAACGTTAAGATCAAGATGGAACACGCGCCGTGCATCAACTGCATCAGGAAGGAAAATCCGGATGCCGTCGTACTGGCGACCGGTTCCGTTGCGTCCGCGCCGGCGATCCCGGGTCTGGATAAGGCCATCGTTTCCCTGGATGCGATCCATCATCCGGAAAAGCTCGGTCAGAACGTCATCGTAGTCGGCGGCGGTTTAGTCGGATGCGAAATCGCGCTGGACGAAGCGAAGAAGGGCAAGAAAGTCACCGTCGTGGAAGCGCTCGAAAAGATTTTATCTTCGGGTGTTCCGGCACCGTTACCGAACTCCATGATGATTCATGATCTGTTCGAATACTACGGCGTGAAGGTTCTCGAGTCGCACAAGCTCGTCGAAGTCACCGATGAAGGCGTCGTGCTCGATCATAACGGCGAAAAGGTCGAACTCAAGGCCGATACCGTTGTATCCGCATTAGGTTTCCGTCCGGGCAAGTCCCTGAAGGAAGAATTCGCGGATTGCGGCGCACCGATTTATGAAATCGGCGACGCGAAACAGGCCGCGACCATCATGAACGCGATCTGGGAAGGATACGCACTGGCAAACAGTTTATAAGAGTTTCCGACGAAGGCTCCCGCGAGGGAGCCTTTTTCATATAGGAAAACCCCGGTGATTTTCGGATTGCTCCGTGATGAGAAATCCGGCATCCGGTCCGTGAAAAATAAAGCGGGAAGGGACCGGGAAACCAAAATTCGTAACGAAAACAGTTGAACCGGGGAAGGATATTCCGATATACTGATTACACAAAGGCAAAGAAGAGAAGAGTACTTCCGGGTTATGGTGAAGAGAGCGCCGGTTTGGTGAAAAGGCGTGCATGGGACGGAAGGAAGATGGTCTTGGAGCCGGTCCGGTGAATTGTTGAGCCGGGCACGTATTTCCGCGTTAAGGATCAAAGAGAACTAAGAAAAGGTGGTACCGCGTGGAAAACGTCCTTCGGGCTGCCTTTTTTATTGGGAGGGGATATTATGGCTGAGAAAAAACCTTACTACATTACTACGGCGATCGCGTATACTTCGGGAAAACCGCACATCGGAAACACCTATGAAGTCGTTTTGGCGGACGCCATCGCGCGTTACAAGAGAAAAGAAGGATACGACGTATTCTTCCAGACCGGAACCGATGAACACGGGCAGAAGATCGAGGAAAAGGCGAAGAAAGCCGGCATGACGCCGAAGGAATTCGTCGATGTGACCGCGGGCGAAGTCAAGCGCATCTGGGACTTGATGAACACGTCCTATGACCGTTTTATCCGTACGACCGATGAAGACCATACCGCGGCGGTCCAGAAGATCTTCCGCAAGATGTATGAAAAGGGCGACATCTATTTAGGACAGTACGAGGGATGGTACTGCACGGAATGCGAAGCGTTCTACACCAACTCCGAAGTCAAGGAAGAAGGAATTTGCCCGGATTGCGGACAGCCGTTACGCCGTGCGAAGGAAGACGCGTATTTCTTCCGTATGTCCAAGTATGCGGACCGTCTGATGAAGCACATCGAAACCCATCCGGAATTCATTCAGCCGGAATCCCGCAAGAACGAAATGGTCAACAACTTCTTAAAGCCGGGATTACAGGATCTCTGCGTATCCCGTACGTCGTTCAAGTGGGGCGTTCCGGTAGATTTCGATCCCAAACACGTCATCTATGTCTGGATTGACGCGCTGGCGAACTATATCACCGGCATCGGATACGATGTGGACGGATCGAGCGAAAAGTACGCGAAGTACTGGCCGGCGGATGTGCATCTGATCGGAAAAGATATTCTGCGTTTCCATACGATTTACTGGCCGATCATGTTGATGAGCCTGGGAGAACCGCTTCCGAAACAGGTCTTCGGGCATCCGTGGTTACTGATGAACGGATCCAAGATGTCCAAGTCACTGGGCAACGTGATTTACGCGGACGATCTGGTGAAACTGTTCGGCGTGGACGCGGTCCGGTATTTCGTGCTGCATGAAATGCCGTTTGCGCAGGACGGAAACATCACCTGGGAACTGGTCGTGGAACGCGTCAACAGCGATCTCGCCAACACGCTGGGGAATTTGGTCAGCCGTACCGTCGCGATGGTCAACAAGTACCAGGACGGTATCGTGCGCTTGCCGGAAGACCTTTCGAAGTATACCGAACCGGTGGATCTCGAATTGAAGGAACTGGCGGAAAAAGCGTTCCCGGAAATCGAAGAAAAGATGAAGGAACTGCGTATTGCGGATTCGCTGGACGTCATCTTCGAACTGTTGCGGCGCTGTAACAAGTACGTCGATGAAACCGAGCCGTGGAAACTCGGCAAGGATGAAACGAAGAAGGAACGCCTGGAAGTCGTATTATACAACCTGTTGGAAGGCATCCGGTTTGCGGGAGTCTTGCTGGAACCGTATCTGCCGGATACCGCGAAGAAGATTTTCGAGAATATCGGCACGCAGAACACTTCGTTTGATACGCTGAAGTGGGGAACTTACGAAACCGGACACAAACTGCCGGAAAAGATCGAACCGTTATTCGCACGGCTGGACGCCAAGGAAGTCATCGCGAAGGCGGAAGAACTGATGCCGAAGAAAGCGCCGGCGCTCGTGCACAAGCCGGAAGTAACGATCGACGATTTCGGGAAACTGGAATTACGGGTCGGCGAAGTGCTGGAATGCGTCAAACATCCCAAGGCCAATAAGCTTCTGGTGTTCAAGATCGATCTGGGCGGCGAAGTACGCCAGGTCGTATCGGGACTCGCAAATTTCTACAAGCCGGAAGAACTGACCGGAAAGAAGATCGTGATGATCGCGAATCTGAAACCGGTGACCCTTCGGGGTGTGGAATCCCAGGGAATGATCCTGACGGCGGAAAAGGACGGAAAAGTACAGGTATTGACCTCCGAGATGCCGATAGGAAGTGAAATCCGGTAAGAACGTGATAAAATAAAGGTACATGAAAAAACTGTGTACCTTTGTTTTATGCCTTTTGATCTTCTTTGCCGGTTGTAATGCGCCGTCGGACCAGATACTGCGGAGTGAAAATGTTGCGCTGAACGCAACCAACGCCTTCATGAAGCGTATTGACAGCGATTTCTACCTTCTTTTGAGTGCGTCCGCGAAAAACCGGATCACCGAAGCGCAGCTGACGGAAGAACTGGATTCCATCGTGCACATGTATGGAACGCCGATCGAAATCGCGGAAGAAATACCGGAAAGCACGGAATACGGAAAAGAAACGATCGTCAGCGTGCCGGTGCGGTTTCCGGTCGGATGGATGAATTTTCAGTACCGGATCGACGCCAACGGCTCGGTCAATGAGTTTACGGTCACGGTTTCGGATATGATGGACGAAAACGGCTACAATGAAATCCGCGGAGAATTCCAGTACGGAAAGAAACAGTGGACGTATGTGTATACCAAGCCGAATGTAATCGCCGAAACAACGCCGGTCGTCATCTTTGTGCACGACAAGGACGCCTATGACCGCAACAGCACCGCCGGTGTATTGCGTACGTTCCGTACCCTGGCATATGAACTGGCGGATAACGGGATTTCCTCGGTGCGGTACGACCGTTCGGTGTTGAATAACGCAAGCCTCAACGATACGCCCAACCGGATTATGTACGAAGTGCGCACCTTAGTGACGCAGCTCAAAAAGGACGAGGTGATCAAGGACCAGCCGGTGATTCTGTTCGGATACGGACTCGGAGGGTACCTGTTGCCGTATATCGCGTCCAATGTGAAGGCGGACAAGTTTATCATCGCCAATTCCCCGGCGCGGGATTACGCGGACTGCGTGAAGGAGGAACAGGACTTCCTGATTGACGAGGATACTTCCCTGACCGAAGGACAGCGCCAGCAGAAACACGAACAGGCGGCAGCGTCGCTGGAGATCATCCATGACGAAAACCTCTTGTCGCAATACGAGTATAAGCTTTTGGGATATACGAAGGATTTCTGGGAATTCCTGCGCGATTACGACGCGCTGGAGGAAGCTTCGGCCTTGGAGAAGCCGGTTCTGGTTGTCGGCGGATCGAACGATTACGCGGTGCCGAATGTGCAGTTTAACCTCTGGCAGACGGAATTGCAGGAGAAAGCGAATGTTTCGTTGAAATTCTACAAGGACATGGATCACTGGTTCATCATTCGTACGAGTGAATCCAATCCGAAGGACATCTTGAGCGACGGGACGGTTTCCCGGGCGTTCATCAAGGATTTATTGGAATTTATCCGTGCGGAATGAACGGATAATATAGAAAGAAGGAGAAGTGTATATGGAAATTATTGTCGATACTGCGAATCTTGAGCAGATCAAAGAAGCCGCGGAGTATTTTCCGCTGGCGGGTGTAACCTGCAATCCGTCGATTGTAAAGAAGTCGGCAGCGCCGAAAGACTTTTACGCACATGTACGCAAAATGCGTGAAATCATCGGGAAAGACCGTTCCCTGCACGTACAGGTCGTAGGTCTGGACAGTGAAACACAGGTAAAAGAAGCCCATCGCCTTCTGGAAGAAGTCGACAAGGACGTCTATGTAAAAGTTCCGGTAACGCTGGAAGGATTAAAGACGATGAAGATCCTGAAAGCGGAAGGAATCAACGTAACGGCAACAGCGGTGTATGACACCATGCAGGCATATTACGCACTGGCAGCGGGCGTAGACTATATCGCGATTTATGTAAACCGCATGACCACCTTCGGATCCGATCCGGTAACCCTGATGGAAGATATTCAGAACAAGATCGAACAGGAAGGTCTGCCGACCAAGCTGGTTGCGGCGGGATTCCACAGCACCGGTCAGATCCGTGAAGCGTTCAATGCGGGATGCGAATCTATCACGGCGCCGTTGGATCTCTTGAAAGCGACCTTCGGCAACGAAAACATCATCAAGGCAATTGATAATTTCAAAAAAGACTGGGAATCTCTGTACGGAGAGGGTGCAACTCTTTTAAATCTGTAGTATAATACAGATTCCGTTCCAAAATAGAACGTTTCCCTGAAACCGTTTTTGTGTCGGCTTTCGGGGGCAATCAGCAGTGCAGGCAAAAGCCTGTCCAGGGGGGAGAAAAAACAGTATGAATATCTATGATCTCTTTGCTGCTCGGGAAGAGGGCGCGGCGCAGAGAGAACTGACTTTCTCGTTTGACGGGACCGCAGACGAATTCGCGGCATTACCTGACGCAGACGAAGCAGTAGTCAGTCTATTGAAGTCGATCGGCAACACGGAAGAACCCGTCCGCATCGTGACAGGTCTGAAGTTCAGCATCACCAAAAACGTCACCAGTCAGATCATCCACTACAAGGATGCGTATAAGCCGGAAAACCCGGCCCTGACAATTCCGTACATGGCCTACGGAAAAAAGAAAGACCACGACTACGCGGTGATTCTCATGCCGAAAGAAGAGGCAGGATATTTGTATGCGAAAGCTCTGTATTTCTGTCTGACAGAAAAAGAAGGCCTGTATGATACGCATATGAACGATATTGCGGCCTTGTATCTGGATCCGGATCACAAGGAGGAAGTCGAACAGTCTTTCCGCGAAATCGTTACGGGATCGGTAAGCTTCGGT
>CACZNO010000054.1 GCA_902782505.1 uncultured Erysipelotrichaceae bacterium
GATTCGTAATATCCCGCGTCCAGGAAATCTCTGCGGCTGCGCACGGATTCCTTGGGATCTCCGGGTTCGGCGGAACGTTTCTGATGCGAAAGAAGAAGGTTGACGTAACCTTCCCTGGCCATATCAAAACGGTGACCGTTTATACAGCTGTACGACCGGTCCGTGACAGTCAGTTTTTCTCCGCATACAGGGCATATTACCATTTCTTTTCCTCCGGATGCTTCTCCAGATATTCTTTCAGATTCGGCATTTCGCGTTTCATATCTTCATAACCGAGCCAGTATAACTCGCCGAGCTTGTTCATATCGCGCTCCAGACGATGAACTTTGACCGGTTTGGAAGGATACAGGATGAAACATTTCCCTTCCTTGAAATCCTTTTCCGAACGCACGCACATCTCGTTGTATTCTTCGTTGACTTTCGCCAGCGATTCCTCAAATGCCGGATATTTCCGGTAGACGATGTCCGCCAGAGATTTCCGGTCGGACTTTTTGATTTTGCGGCGGTATTTCTTATCCTTCGTACGGATGACGATGACGCGTTTGAACCCCTGTTCATACGGCCAGTCATAAGGCACTTTCACCGAACATCCTCCGTCGAGGTAATGGTGTTCCCCAATCAGAACCGGCTCGCTGACAAACGGCAGACTGGCGCTGGCGCGGATCGCCTGAAACACATCACCTTCCTCCCGGCTCATGAATTCCGGCTTGCCGGTTTCCATGTTGGTGACTTCCACGAAGAAATGCCGGCGCGGATCATAAAACCGTTCGCGGTCGAAATCATAGGCCTGGCACAAATCATGGAACAGATAGGTAAAGCCGGTGACGGTATGGTCGGTTCTGCCGGCCATCAAACCGCAATACCGCGAATCGTGGCGGTGGGTCAGATTGATCCGGGCGCAGAACCCGATCTGTCCGGACAGATAGCCTATGGCTCCCATCGCGCCGGCGGAAACGCCGACAACGGTTTCAAAGAGAATTCCTTCTTCCATCAAGGCATCCAAAGCCCCCTGGGTGTAAATACCGCGCCATCCGCCTCCTTCGAGCACAAGACAGCCTTCGGTGATTTCCCCCTGCGCTCGCCCTTTCGGTAAGCGCGCAATATCATCATATACTTCCATACCAATTCCTCTAATCGCAAAAAGGGGACTCTCTGAATCCCCTTCCTATAATATAAAACTAGTCGATCTTTTCCAGATCGCCGTATCCGACGTCGGTCGGCGTTTCTCTTCCGAACAGAATCGCGGAGATCGTCGCGGTCTGTTGTTCGTCATGCAGAACTTCCACGATGCCTTCGATGTTCTTGAACGGGCCGCGTAAAATACGCACTCTGTCGCCCACCGCGAAGTTGATCGTGATGTGATGTTCGCCGAGTCCCATTCTCGCCAGAATCCGTTCGATATCCTCTTCCGGTACCGGGAACGGCTGCGCGCCTTTACCCGACGATCCGAGAAGACCCGTGACGCCCGGCGTATTACGCACCGCGTACCAGCATTCCGGCGACAAAATCATCTGTACGAAGACATAGCCCGGATACAGATTCTTGACTTTTTCGACTTTTTTGCCGGTCTTCGTGAACTCGATTTCCTTTTCTTCCGCGACAACGACCTGGAAGATGTTGTCCTGCATATTCATCGTCTGAATACGCTTTTCCAAGTCTTCCTTGACCTTGTTTTCGCGGCCGGAATACGTGTTGATGACGTACCAGCGTTTGACTTTTCCGTCTAATTCCGACGGTCTGACAAATCCTTCACTCATACGGTTTCTCCTTTTACGCCGTAATTCCCAGCAAATTCAGCAATCCCGAAATCACCAGCGCAGCCAATACGAAGAATGCCATAAACAGCAGCACAAATGTCAGCACCTTTCCCGATTTTTCCGCAAGATCTTTCCAGCTCGGCCAGCGGATACGCTTGATCTCATTCATGATCCCTTCAAAACTGAACCATTTCATACTCTGTTACCTCCTATTTCGTTTCTTTATGTAACGTTACTTTGCCGCATCTTGGGCAATACTTTTTCAATTCCAGACGGGCGGATGCCGTCTTCTTGTTCCGGCTTGTCGTATAATTCCGGCTCAGGCATTCCGAACATACAAGGGTTACTTTGTCACTCATAAACGGCCTCCTTTTCTTTTAAGCCTTTACACTCTAACATAATCAATTTCGATAGTCAACGCGCGCTTTCAGATGCGATTTTGCTCTCTGTAAACACAAATCGACTTCCTTGACGCTCTTTCCGGTTTTCCTTCCGATTTCCTTGTAGGAAACGTTGTCGCGCCACATCCGGTAGATGACGCGTTCGGAATCCGGCAGTTCCTCCAGGGCTTTTTGCGCCTGTTGTTTCATCTCGTTGAAACGGAAGACCCATGCCGGTTCGAATTCCGGGGTCCGGTTTCCGATCGCTTCCGACGCCGGACAATCAAACGCGGAAGAGACGGAACGGTCCAAAGAGACCATCCTTCCCGGAGTGAAGATTCCCTTGGAACTCTCATGACGGATATAGCTGTGCACTTCCCGTTCGGCGCACAATACCGCGAACGGGCGGAAGGAAGCGGTGCGGTCGGGACGGTAGTTTTCCATTGCCCGCGTCAATGAAGCAATGGCCAGATGTCCGGCTTCCCGGATGTCCGCGTACGCATACGAACGTAATAAGCTCATCACCATCGGCACCACATACCGTCTGTAACGCGTCATGAACTCTTCTACCGCTGTCTCGTTTCCCTGACGGATCAAATAAAGATATTCTTCGTCACTGATTTTCCTTTTCATACTTTGCCTCCCCCGTCGGAGGAAAGCGGTTGGATTCGATCCCGTACAGGAAGATCCCCGCTGCCACTGAAGCGTTCAGTGAATTGACCTTCCCTTTCATCGGCAAACCGGCGCGGAAATCACTGTTTTCCAGCACCAGCCGGGAAATCCCCTTCCCTTCGTTTCCGATAACAAGAGCGATCGGACATTTATAGTCGATCGTACGGTAGTCCCGGGAATCCTTGTTGGCCGCGGCGACGATCCAGTATCCGTGATCCTTGAGCTTCTCGATCGCGTTCACGAGGTTCGTCACTTCCGCGACTTTGACCGTGTTGATTGCGCCGACCGCGACTTTCGCTACGGTGGGATTCAAGCTCACCGAACGGTTTTTCGCGTAGATCACGCCGTCCGCGTTCACCGCGTCCGCGCTTCGCAGAATGGCACCGAGATTATGAGGATCTTCCAGGCCGTCCAGGATCACGATTAACGGATACTTCTTTTTCGCACCGTCGATGATCTCCTGCAGAGTATACGTCCTGTAGTCTTCCGCCTTGGCTAAAAGGCCCTGGTGCTTTTCGGTTCCGCTCATCCTGTGTAGCTGCGTCTTAGGCACATAGACCACCGGAATCTTCTTCTTTAACGCTTCTTTTACTATTGCGTCGTTCTTCATGGTATCTGCCGCGTACAGTTCCAGAACTCTCTGTTCGGAATGTAAGAGACCTTCCACCGCATTCCTTCCGTAAATCCATTGTGCCATATTAGTCCTCCGATTTCGTCCTGATCCGGTCCCAGATTTGTCCCAGCCGGTCCCGGTCGTTTTTCAGGTACAGATAACCGATCAGCGTCTCGAATCCTGTCGCCGTGTGATAGGTCGCAGGGTCGGTGTTTTTTGCGCCGGAATTCTTGTGGGCATTCCGTCCGCGGCGAATCACGGACAGTTCTTCTTCCGTGAAGAAACCCTCCTCCGTCAATTCGTGCACGAAGGCTGCCTGGGCTTTCGCGGTGACGAATTTCTTCGTTTTCGACGTTAAAACCGCCACAGGATCATCCTGCCGGTTTACTAAGTATTCCCTGACGAGCACGGAGTATACCGCGTCGCCTAAGAACGCCAGATTCAGTACGCTGACATCTTCCGGTTTCATTCGATCTTCCTTTCCAAATGAAAAGAACCTCCCGGTTCCTTTCTATAATATACCTTTTTCTTCCAGTTGACTACGCAGTTTGTCGGCTTTTTCAAAATCTTTTTCTTTTCTTGCGTCCAGCCAGGCCCGGTAGAGATCTTTTTCTTCCGCGCTCAGGCTCAATTTCTCTGCCGGAATGCCCAAGATATCCAGCATCTTCTCCAACGCATTGCGGTATTCCGCAATCTTTTCCAGATCCGGTTCCCGGACTCTTAACGCCTGGTTCAGCGCGCCGGCGGTCTTGTACATCACCGCGTAGGCGTTGGGGGTGTTCAAATCGTCGTTCATCGCATCCAGGAATTCACCGTAAGAGGCTTTATCGTAAGCTTCAAGGTTTTCCTTATCCGCCAAAGCCAGTTTCACGTTGGCCTGATGGATCGGCGTTGTGATCTTGCGCAATCCCTTTTCTGCCTCTTCGATCGTCTTGGGGGAATAATCCAGCACGTCGCGGTAACGCACCGACAACAAGATCCATCTGGTCAGATCCGGTCCGAGTTCCTCGATGACGTCTTTCGCCCAGACAGTATTGCCTAAGCTCTTGGACATCTTCTGTCCGCTGACGTTGACCATTCCGTTATGGATCCAGTAGTTCGCCAGATCCTTTCCCTTCGCGGCCAGATTCTGGGCGTTTTCATTTTCGTGATGCGGGAACCGCAGGTCTTTTCCGCCCCCGTGAATATCAATCGATTCGTGGTTGAAATCCTTGTCGATCATGACGACGCATTCGGTATGCCAGCCCGGTCTTCCCGGACCCCACGGGGAATCCCACTTGATGCCCTTGTCGGTTTTCTTCCATAACGCGAAGTCCAATCCGCTGCGTTTCTTGTCGTTTTCCGCGACGCGGGCGCCGACTTCGAGATCTTTGGGGTTCTGGTGGGACAAATGTCCGTACCCCGGGACCATATCCACGCTGAAATACACGTCTCCGTCCACCACATACGCATATCCTTTATCCACCAATTCACCGATGAAGGCGATGATTTCGTTCATCGTTTTGGTGACCTGCGGCGCGTCGTAAAGAGGTTCGGTATGAAGATCTTCGCGGATCTTGTTGTAGGCGGCCATATAACGCTCGGCAATTTCCGTTTCGGAAACGCCTTCTTCGATCGCCTTATTGATGATCTTGTCGTCCACGTCCGTATAGTTGGAGACGTAACGCACGTTATACCCCTCGGCTTCAAAAACCCGGCGCAGGGTATCGAAAATCACGATCGGACGCGCATTACCGATGTGCACGTAGTTATAAACGGTCGGCCCGCATACATACATGTTGACTTCATGGGGATGTCTTGGGACAAACTCTTCGACCTGTAATGTTTTCGTATTGTAAAGCTTCATGTTTCAAACCTCCGCTGTATATTTTTAGTAAAAACCGAACTTGTTGATGATCAGAGGGGTCACCAGCCCTTCAATCAGTCCCGCTGCGAGCAATAACGGCACCACGATGAAGAAGAAGGACAGAAACGCCGATAACGCCGTGTCGGTGAACTCGCCTTTTCCCGCTTTCTTACGGATCGAGAGATTGATCTTGCGGCAAACGATCATACCGAACGTAAACCCGATGACCAATGCCGGGATCTCAAAGATGCCGTGCGGCAGAATCCCGAACACATACATCTTCCAGGCGGACATTCCCATCCGGGACATATACGCCGGAAAAACGCCCAGGATCAGTCCGTTGAGCACCAGTGCGAAAAACGGCAGGTACAAAAACGGCACGAGTCCCAGCACAAATCCTCTGAGCGTCGCCTGAACGTTGTGCATGAAAATCGGGAACCATTCGACAGACGAAACCGAACCGATGATGGATTCGCGGATTTCCCCGACCCATTCCCGGATCTGGTTCATCCACGATTCCGGCGCCGCGATGATCATCACGTACCCTAAGACCGTCGAGAGAATCATGACCCCGAACATGATCAAAAACAGTTTTGCGTATTCCCGCATGAAGTTTCCGACCCGGTGTAAAATTTTCTTCATGAATTCCATCTGCGAACCCTCCGCGGATTCATTCTATCTCAAAACCGTCTCTCTGTCTAAAAAATTGACTTTCGTACGGTTTTCCGCACCGGAATATGGTACGATTCCCTTAGGAAGGTAGCCTTATGTACAATTTCAAAGATCTCATTGACATCCATACCCATTCCGTCGGTTCCCGTCACGCTTATTCGACCGTAACCGAAAACGTCATGTACGCCAAGACGCTCGGCTTGAAATACTACGGGTTAAGCGATCACGCCCCGGCGATGCCGTTTACGACCGCCGGCAGTTATTTCCTGAACCTGAACATCATCCCGCGCGACTGGGGCGAGGTCACCTTATTACGCGGTGCCGAATGCAACATTCTGGACCCGCACGGAAAGATCGACCTCGGCTTTGAAACCCTGCCGCGTTTAGATTATGCCCTGGCGGCGATCCATCGCAACTGTATGGCTCCGACCACGTACGATGATCATACTTCCGCGTATATGAACGTCATTGAGAATCCCTTCGTAAAAGTTCTGGCCCATCCCGACGACGGACGGTTCCCCTACGATATGGAAGCCGTCGTACGTCATGCCAAGGAATACGGCGTCCTGATCGAAGTCAACGAGTGTTCCCTGAAATCAAACGCCTACCGCCCCGGCGCCAAAGAAAACCTTACCAAGCTCGTAAAGCTCTGTAAGGAAATCAAAACACCCATGATCTTAGGAAGCGACGCGCATTTCCATCTGAATGTCGGTGAACACAAACTGGGCCGGAAGCTGTTGGAAGATCTGGATTTCCCCGCGGAACTGATCGTGAATTTCCACGAAGACATGATCCGGGAGTATTTCCTTAAAAATCTTCGTCCGTAAATCAAAACGAGCTCAAGCTCGTTTTTTCATCTCATTTTTCAGTTTTTTCAGTTTCCGGATTCCGATAAGATACGCCCCTATCAGAATACATTACTGTTTTTTTGACGAATACCGGCCTTACGATGATCAGCCTCTGGATTTTCCGCCGGAGACATTCACGGTCGTACCGGTGATATAACTCGCACGGTCTGACAATAAGAACGCGACGGTATCCGCGACTTCCGTAAGCTTTCCTTCACGGTGTAACAGGGTGGAAGACTTATAGCCTTTGCGCACATCGTCCATCGTGACGTGCCGGCAATAACTCAGGCTGTCCCGGTAGGCATCGGTCCATACGCCGGTGGCTTCCATCGGTCCCGGCGCAACCGCCAGGACGCGGATACCGTAGCCTCCGAGTTCCTTGGCCCAACTGCGGGCGAAACTTTCAATCGCGGCTTTTGTGCCGGAATAAATGCTCTGGGAATGACTGCCTTCCTTGCCGCATTCGCTGGAGATGTTGAGGATGACACCGCGTTTTTGTTTAATCATGACGCGGGCGGCTTCCTGTGCGCAGAAATACGTACCCTTCATGTTCAGATTGACCATGCGGTCGAAAAACGCTTCGTCGATCTCGTAAGGAGATCCGGGATTGTCCGCATCCGCCAGCATCCTCGGCAACGTCATTCCCGCATTGTTTACCAAACCGTCGATTCTTCCGTAACGGTTCACCGTGTGTTCGATCATATGACGCACGGAGTCTTTTTTTGTGACATCGCAGGGTACTTCCGTATCCGTTTCCTCCGTATAGGAAATATCCGCCGAAACGACGATGGCTTCCGCCTTTCGTAACGCATCGCAGATCGCCGCGCCGATCCCGCTGTTTCCGCCGGTCACAATGATGACGCGGTCTTTCAATCCCAACCAGTCTTCCATCGGTTTTCCTCCTGCCGGGTTATTTTTCACACTGGAAATAGTAGTAAAGAGGCTGTTCGCGGAAATCATCCACTTCGATGATCCGGTAGACATACGGACTGACGCCGGTCTCATTGAAATGCACGCGGATCGCCTGGAATAAGTCCACCAGGTTTTCATAACGGTCGCTGGTGTACTTGCCTTCGTACTTGCGGTCGGATAATTCGCAGGACGTCTGCCGGGTACCCGGGCCGTAGTCAAAACACTTCGTGATCAGTTTTTCTCCGACGGTCACATGGTAGGATTTCTCGGTCACGTTTCCGTGCACGTCCTCCGCATGAACCGTTACGGTATAATCTCCTTCCACGATCGTATTCACATTGTGCTCGATCATGTACCAGTTGTATTCGTAGATCCTTCCGTAATCCGCGTTGACCAGACGTCCCGGGCGGATTTTCGTAAGCGCGATGTTTCCGTCCGCCGGATCCTTAACGGATAAAATGTTCTTCGAGGGATCGAATTCATCCCCTTGGGAGAGCTCCACGACATTCTTTTCAAATTCGATGACCGGAGGCTGCGTGTCTGCGACCGTGTAATGGCGCACGACGTTCCAGACGACATTGTTGCCGGCCTCGTCGACCTTGGACAGCGAATATATGATTTCCGTCGTTCCGCAAAGGGATGTGTCGATGGTATCGTTTCCGTTCAGATCGAGTTTTCCTTCGTAGGATTTCACAAAGCTCTTTACGTCGACCGTGCCCGGACCGTACTCGAAAACAGAGGGTTCATGCCCGTTTTCATCGGTCCAGAACTCTATACGGAGACTCTGTAAGGCGGCTTCATGCGCGCGTAAGGCAGCTTCTCTTTCCGCTTGGGAAGAGATCACCGCGTATACCAATCCCCCCGCAATCAGCACCAACACCGCCATCAGGCCTATGATCATCATCTTGCGGCGCTTCATCTTTTTCTCGAGATCTTCCCAATCCTCCAGGGGGTCCTTAGGCTCGCTGAATTCGTCCCTGACCGCTTCCTGGGGCATCGTTAAGGTGCGTTCGATCTCTTTATACTTCTCTTCTTCTTCGACGTACACAGGCTCGTGATACGCGTCTTTCAGAAGGGAGATGAAGAAGGAAATCGGGGTCGACGTGTGCACCCGGAACATCTGTTCGATCATTTCAAAGGGAATGGCTTCCTTCAGGATCTTCTTGGATTCCGAAAGTTCATCGACCACATTGACCTGCGAGATTCCCAATTCCGCGGCGATTTCAATGATGGAAATTTCTTCGTAGAAATACATCAGGCAGATCACGCGCTTGGCATCGGACAGAGATCCCATCAGATTGTCCAGAATCCGGTTTCTCTCTTCGGGCGTTGCGATCAGGCTGCCTTCTTCCGCGTTTTTCTCATCCGCGATATCGTAAACGAAACTGTGGTCGCCCCGTTCCGGATAATCGAAGAGTTTCTTTTCTTCGCGTTCATATCTTTCGCGTAAGTGTTTTAACGCGCATTCCGATACCTTGCGCATCGCCCAGGGCTCATATTTCACGGTTTCATTCAGGATTGACGGCTTTTCAAACACTGCCGCGTATCCCTCATCGACGCTTAACGCGGCTTCTTCGTCATTCAGATGATATAAATGCGCAAGAAAAGTCATCTTGCGCCGGCAGGATTCCATCAATACTTCCTTCGCGTGTTCGTCCCCTTTCTTGAGGGCAACGATCATCGCGTTTTGAAGATCATCTGTCAACAACGTTTTTTCCGCACTCAAAATAGTACTCCTCCGGAGTGACTATATTCTATCATGTTTCCCAAAGAAAAACACCGCAGATGCGGTGTTCATAGAATTTAGAGAATACTGTCGTATAACCGGAAGTACAGATTCGCGCTTCCTTCCCAGGAAACATCCTTCGCCATGGCATTCTGGATCAGCCTGTTCCAGGCGTCCTTGTTGTTGTAGTAGACTTCCGCCGCGAGTCTTGTGACATGCAGAATGTCTTCCCCGGTCGCGTTCTTGAACGAGAAGCCCGTGCCTTCGCCGGTATAGGCGTTATACGGATCAACCGTATCTTTCAAGCCGCCGGTTTCTCTTACGATCGGCAAGGTTCCGTAGCGCATCGAGATCAGCTGGGAGATCCCGCAGGGTTCAAATACCGAAGGCATCATGAAGGCATCGGCGCCCGCGTAGATGCGGTGCGATAATTCTTCGTTGTACCCGCGGTAGTACACCGCACGGTGCGGGAAGCGGTATTCCAGGGAACGCAAGCCGTTTTCCGCATGTTCATCCCCGGTTCCCAGAACGACAAACTGAATATCCAGACCCATCAGTTCGTAGATGTGATCCAGCAACAGATATACGCCCTTCTGGCTCGTTAAGCGGGAAACCATCGCGACCAGCATCGTATCGCTCGATACGCGCAAGCCCATGGATCTCTGTAAGGCGCGCTTGCATTCACGCTTGCCCTTGAGATCTTCCGCGGAATAGCGCTTGGGGATCTTCTTGTCCTTCTTCGGATCCCACATGTTGATATCGATTCCGTTGACGATGCCCCAAAGATCCCAGGAACGTAACTGCAGGATCTTTTCAAGGCCTTCCCCGTATTCCGGCGTCAGGATCTCATGCGCGTAGTTGTTGGAGACCGTCGTGATCTTGTCCGAGAACAGAATCGCGGCTTTCATGAAGTTGATGTCTCTTCCCTGGCGCAGGGTTCCGTCGTTGAACAGATCCATCGGTAATCCCAGGCAGCTTTCCAGCATTTCCGGCGGGAAATTCCCCTGGAACAGGATGTTGTGGATCGTGTAGACGTGACGGATCCGCTGGTATCTCACATCGCTGCCGTGACGTTTCTTGCATAATAACGGGATCATGCCGGTCTGCCAGTCGTTGGAATGGATGATATCCGGGAAATAATTCAGATGTTCGAACATGTCGACGATTGCCAAATCGAAGAACGCGAACCGTTCCCCGTCATCGGGATAGCCGTACAGGTTTTCTCTTTCGAAATATCCCTGATGTTCAATGAAATAATAGGTAATGCCGTTTAAAACATACCGGTAGACAGACGCCACCGTCTGTTTCTGTCCCTGGTTGACCGGGAACGTAGCGACTTTTTCGAGCTTGTCGATCCAGCGTTCGATCACATCCGCGTATAACGGAAGAACGACGCGTAAATCAAACCGCTTGGTCAGCTCCTGCGGGAGCGACCCGATGACATCGGCCAGACCTCCGCTCTTGACAAACGGCATGCCTTCCGAAGCCGCGAATAATACCGACTTCTTCTTTTCCATAACAGCTCCTAGATTTTATCTCTGCGGCGGATGTACGCGACATCGTAGGAAGAAGTACCCTTGACTTCCTTGACGCGGTTGACTTTCGCCCATTTATCGACGACCGCGTATTCCACACGGCAATCCTTTCCGATATGGCTGAACGGCAATAAGATCGCATCCTTGACGATCGCGCCTTTTTCCACGATAACGCCTCTTCCCAGCGCGGAATTGATAACGGTTCCCTCAATGCGGCAGCCGTTAGCGATTACGCTGTGTTCCACTTTCGCTTCTTCGCCGTAGAATGCCGGAACGGAATCGTTCGTCTTGGTGTAGATCGGCCAATCCGGACGGAATAAGTCCTTCGCGGTCTCGTAATCCAGTAATTCCATGCTGGTCTTGTAGTAGGAATTCATGGAATTGATGCACGCAAAGTATCCCTTGTAGGAATATCCCATGATGCGCAGTTTGCCGATCTTGTCGCGCAGAATATCACGTAAGGAATACGCGGAACTTTCCGCATGCGCTTCACGGACCAGTTTTACGAACATATCCTTGGCCATGACATAGGTTTCCATCGAAATCGCCGCATTTTTGCGTTTTCCCAGGTTCGTCACGGATTCGGTTACATATCCGTTATCCAGCGTTAAAGCCGGGCAGCCGATGAAGCGTTCTTTCGCACGGTCGGTCTGTTTGTAGAGAACCGTCACATCCGCGCCTTCTTCTTCGTGCTGTTTCACGACATCCCGGTAATCCACCGCGCAGATCTGGTAACCCGGCGTGATCGCGACATACTTTTCATCCGCTTCTTCGATGAATTCCATATTCCGTAAATAGGTATTGATATCGGTGTTGTACAACGCCGAAATACCGCTCAAATCGTTATAGAGGATCTGCAATCTTCCGCGTTTGGAGTTGATTCCGTAATGACGTCCGGAACCCAGCTGTTCGATTAAGGAACGCGGCTGGTTCTTGACGAATACCTTGATATGATCAATGTGGGAATTCGAGAAATTGGAAATTGCGAAGTCGATCAGACGGTATCTTCCCAAGAAAGAGATCGCCGGGATCGGACGGTAGTCCATTAAGCCTTCTACGATGACGGTATCGTTTTCCGGTGAAACAATTCCTAAGATATTACTCATGATCTTCTCCTTTCGTCACTAACGTGATTTCTCCTTCTTCTGACCCGACGGTTTCGTTCGCCTTGACGACGACGTTTTCACCTAAGATGGCGCGCACAACTTTCGCGCCCGGTTCCACAACGACACCCGGGAACAGTACGGAGTCTTTTACGACTGCGTCTTCCTTGACCCGTACATCATGGAAGAATACCGAGCCGCTGACCGATCCGTCGATGATGCATCCCTGGTTGATGAAGGAATGTTCAACGCTCGCGTTTTCACCGATGAACTGCGGCGTGGTTGCGATATCCTGGGTATAAATTTTCCAGGACGGATCGCTGAGGTCCAGGGTGCTCTTGGGATCCAGAAGGTCCATGTTCGCTTCCCATAAGGAATCCACGGTTCCTACGTCTTTCCAATAGCCCGTGAAGTTCCACGCAAAGACTCTCTTGCCTTCGCTCATCAAGCCCGGAATGATGTCCTTTCCGAAGTCATGCGAACTGGATTCCGTTTCCATATCGGCCAATAACCGTTCACGTAACAGTTTCCAGTTGAAAATGTAAATACCCATGGATGCCAGGTTGCTCGAAGGTTTCTTCGGTTTTTCTTCGAACTTGGTGATTCTTCCGGTCTTATCGGTAACCATGATGCCGAAGCGGCTTGCTTCCTTCATCGGTACCGGCATGACCGCGATCGTCAGGTCCGCGTTGTTTTTCTTGTGGTCTTCCAGCATCTTCGCATAGTCCATCTTGTAGATGTGGTCACCCGAAAGAATCAGAACGTATTCCGGATTGTAGTGATCCACAAAGTCGATGTTCTGCGTGATCGCGTCTGCGGTGCCCCGGTATAAACCGAAACCGCTGTCCTTTTCGCGCGGCGGAAGAATGAACACACCGCCGTCTTTGGTATCCAGACCCCAACGCTGATCCTGTGCGCAATAGGAGTTCAGAAGAACCGACTCATATTGGGTCAAAACGCCTACGACATCCACATTGGAATTCGCGCAATTCGAAAGCGGGAAATCGATGATGCGGTATTTACCGCCGAAATACACCGCCGGTTTCGCAACGTTGGAAGTGAGTTCCTTCAAGCGGCTCCCTCTTCCTCCGGCAAGAATCATTGCCAGCATATTACTTCGCATATTGTATATCCTCCATATTAGATCAATTCTATTATACCTTATTTTGTGTAACCGTTTTCAAAGAAATCACAAGTTTCCTTGTTTTTTCTCGTAAA
>CACZNO010000055.1 GCA_902782505.1 uncultured Erysipelotrichaceae bacterium
CGCAGCATCGCCGATAACGTATCCATGATCGGAATAAACAGCAGCGTGATCGGCATCAGCATCGTGATAAACGTGCCGCTCTTGAAGCCCTGAATCGAGATGGACGCGATCATGAAGCCTAAGAACTGCGCGCCGCAGTCGCCGATAAAAATCGACGCCGGATGGAAATTGAATACTAAGAATCCCGCCGCCGCGCCGGCTAAGATCAGCGCGAAGCGTATGATTTCCGGGCGGTTAACGACCGTGGAAATCATACAAATCGAGAATAGGACGATAATGCTGAACCCGCTGGATAACCCGTCCATACCGTCCAGAAGGTTAATGGCGTTGGTAATACCGATCAGCCATACAAATGTGATTGCCAGGGTGAGGATGCCTGCCGGGATCCGGATGCCGAAAAACAGGTTGATGTCCTGCCATTCCACATTGCCCAGATACATTACTGCCAGCGCTCCCGCAATCTGGAATAATAGTTTATAACGCGGCCTAAGATTGACCACATCATCCAGCAGTCCTCCCGCGAATACGATCGTGCCGCCCAACAGAATCGCCCGGACGCTTTGGTCCAAAGGACGCACAAACAATAAGCACCCGATCATAAACGCGGTATACACCGCCACGCCTCCGATGCGCGGAATCTTTCCGTGATGTACCGTACGCTCGTTTTCCACGGCGAAAATACCGTATTTCCAGGCTGCTTTCTTTACGGGAGGAACCAGAAATACCGCAATGATCATCGGTACAATAAAGTACAATATACGCATCCAGGCACTGTTCATCGGTTTTGTGTTACTCCTTTGACGGAACTCTTCCTTCTTTCACGTCCACAATCATCCGCTTCAGGGTATCGATCTGATCCTGATTCGGATATACAACGGACAGTTCCAGACTCGAACCGGTCGACGCGCAGGTCTCCCATCCGAATCCTCCCTGTACGGAGTAGGTCGTAATATTCCATTTTGCCAGATCATCCAGCTGCATCTGACAAATCGCGTAGATTTCATCCATGCTGAGGGTCGTTGCGAACTGTCCCTGCAGCGCTGCCAGGATCTGGTCAAACTTCGTCACCATTTCCAGCGACGTCAGTTTTTCAATCAAGGCTTTCAGAACGATCTGCTGGTGCATGTTGCGGTCAAAGTCCCCGCCCGGCAGATTGTAACGTTCACGTACATAGGCCAGCGCCATGCCGCCGGTGCTCAGCGTGATTTCGCCTTCTTCAAAATATCCGTGGTATTCCTTGATGGAATTCGCTTTGAACCCATAGGGGTTATTGATGGTGACTCCGCCGATCCGGTCGATAATCGTCATAAACGTATCAAAGTTCAGCATAATAAAGTAATCGATATCGGTATCGTAGATTTCCTGCAGAGCATTGATCGTGTTCTGAATGCCGTAGATTCCCATGTGCGTCAATTTGTCGCGTAAATGCGCAACTGCCGGATTGGGCACCCAGGAGTCTCTGGGCATTGTGCCGATCAAAACCTGTTTGGTCACCGGATTTACCGTTACGATCAGGTTTACGTCGGTTCTGCCTTCTAAGGAGATTTCCCCGTTCCGGTCATTTCCGCCGATATAAACGGTGAACGGTTCCTTGGTGATGTTTTCCTTGGTGTTCTTGTTGATCAGCTGAATCTTCTGTTTCACCGAATAGACCCGGCGCGTCTGCTGCTCAAAATTCGCGTATTCCGTCACGTTTTTTATGACCGGAATATAACTCGCGTTGATGACCAGGACATCCGCCGTTCCGTTGTAGAACGCTTCGATCGCTTCCCACAAGTCGTTCATCGGCAAGGTCCGGATCGCATCTTTTTCAATGTCCATCGCCTTCGATACGAACAGAAGCGCATAGTCTTCGTTTTCCTTATCGAGACCCGGCAGGATCATAAACGTTTTATCCTTGTAATCTTCAATGTGAATCACGGCTTCCCCCGTATTCGGGTCGATTTCATGTTCCGTGTCCGCCCGTTCAAAGAACGCGACTTCCAGTTCTCCTTCCGTCGGCACATCCGTAAACATGATTTCAATTCTCGAACGGATCGAAGGCAGATACACCGATCCGAACAGCAGAATCACCGTAAAAATCAAACACAGAACACCCCAGATGAGTTTTCCCATCGTCTTGATGTTCGGAAGAAGCACAAAGATTCCCAGGAAGAAACAGAGCCCGGCCAGCCCGGTCAAAAGCCACTGTCCCCACTTTTCCGGGAACATTTTAAATGTCATAAATACCGTATACATTCTCCATGACGCAAATATCAAAAGCGCCAGGCACACAATCGCAAAGATGAATGCCAGGATATAACGGATTCTCGCTTGTTTCTGTATTCCCTGCAATTCCGTCATCCGTAAAAAACCTCCAAAACAATATACATTAAACTATTGTTTTTCCGATTCGTCAATCATCCACGCCTGTAAGACGTTGCCTTTCCGTAATTCAATCGGAGGATATTCCATATAGGACTTCCCGTAGTTGATTTCCAGGATCCGTTCGTAGTTTGCCGGGCAGCGGAACATATGCCCTTCGAATTCCATCATGACCGAAGGTTCCAGGTCTTTTTTCGGGAACGCCTCGTAGATTTCCGGACAATACGCCACCTCGTCCACCATGTCGCACTCTTCGTACTTATTGGTAAGCGCCAGCTTTTCCATCTTCCGGGCATAATGACCCGGACCTACGATATGCCGGTACAGCTGAATCGGAAACTTTAAGACTGTCCGGACGATTCCGTCTCCCCTGAACAGCGGATAACGCGAACGGTAATGAAGCTCGAATAAATCTTTTTCCTGTTGATGGATGCGGTCAATCGCCGCCTGGTCCGAAGGCACCCCGTCCAGTGCGAAGATGTCAAGCCAGAGATTTTTTTCCTGACTGACGCCGCGGCTTCTTACCTTGGTGCGCGGATCGATAATGTTGATCCACGGATAGGCGCTGTTGTGTTTGTCCGCGTATTGGAACTGTAATCCGTCCGGCAGCGGTTCTTTTTCGATGTATTTCTTCAGTTTTTCGTAATCCGGACGCGGCATGATGATATCCACGTCGTCATCCCACGGAATAAACCCCTTATGCCGCACCGCGCCTAACAGAGTTCCGTAATAAAGATAGTAGGTCAACCCGTGATCTTCGATATAATCCGTCAGAGCCACCAGCATCTTCAGCTCATGTTTCTTGATTTCTTCCAGTGTCATTTCACGCATAATCTACTCTCCTTCATCCAACAGATACGCTTTGTGTATATAACCGACCTGTTTTTCCTTGGGCGGAAGCTCCCAATAGTTTCCGAACATCGTCCGCAGGATCTTGTCCGCGTTGTTCGGCGCATAGAATTCTCGTCCCTCGAAGCCGATCTTTTTCGCGGGAAACAAATCCTTTTTCGCAAAGACTTCCGATTCGTCCGGAAAATACGTCATTACAGCGCATTCCGTTCCTTCTTCATAGGGAACTTCCTTCGCCAGTTTTTCCATTTGTTCCGCGAATTTTGCCGGACCGGTCTTATGCGCCCAGTACAGAAGCGGAAACTTCAGAATCCCGCGCAATGTTCCGGCGTCGCGCTTGTACGGATAACGGGAACGCACATGATTCTTGTGCAGGCGGCGTCCTTTTTCCTTACGCTTTTTCGCCGCGGCTTCGTCTTTTGGCATTCCGTCCAGCGGGAACACGTCCACGAACAGGTTTTCTTCCATCGCCAGTTCGTCGTTTTCGATTTTTGTGCGGGTATCGATGATATACATCCACGGGTAAACGGAATTTCCGTCATGTACGCTGGCCGGAATGTAATACGGCGCCAGCGGTTCTGTTTTCAGAAGCTTACGGAATTCCTCGTAGTCCGGACGCGGCATCGCGATGTCAATATCGTCGTCCCACGGTATAAAGCCCTGATGACGCACCGCGCCTAAAAGAGTACCGTAAAACAGCACATACCGCAGGTTGTGCCGTTCGAGATATTCGGCGATGCACACGAGAATATCCCATGTCATCTTTTTGTATTCCCGCACCGATAATTCCTTCATGCTTCCTCTTTCACGTAAATTGTCGCCGAATGATACCGGCGTTTTTCTTCCGGCGGCAGCGTTTCGTAGTCGCCGTAGAGATTTTTCAGTCTTTTCCGGTATTCGCGGATCACCGGGACTTCCCGGTTTTCAAACACGAGTTTTCCTGACGGAAAGAGATCCTGCCGGTCCAGAACCTCTCCTTCGTACGCGTCGCCCCACACCGTATTGGCGCATGATCCGCACTGTTCATACGGATGTTTCAAGGCGTTTTCCCGCAGTTTTTCCCCGTAATAGCGCTGGCCTTTGTTTCTTGCGTGCAGCAATAACGGAAGACGCGCGATTTTGCGGAAAGCCGTATTGCCGGTTCCGATTCTGGCAATCGCCCGGTCGCTCCACGCGATCAGTTCCTTTTCTTCTTCAAACAACGCGGCGCGTTCTTCTTTCCCCGGAACCCCGTCCAGCGGAAACACGTCGATCCATAACCGGGTGTCTTCCTTATTCAGAAGAGACTGCACCGTTGTTTCGTTGTCGACCAGTTTTCCAAACGGATAATCCATCTTCCCGTTTTCGAATGCGATCCATTCGTACGGTGCGGACGGAGGTTCTTTTTCAAAACACGCGCAAAGTTTCTCGTATTCCGGACGCGGCATCGTGATATCCAGATCGTCGTCCCATGGGATGAAGCCCTGATGGCGCACCGCCCCCAGAAGAGTTCCGTAATCAACCCAGTACAGGATGTCATGCGCACGGCAGTACCTGTCAAACGCATCGTACATCTTCAACAGGCGTTCTTTCGCTTCCGCCGGCGATAATTTTCTCATGCGGCTTCCTCGCTTCCGGCATGGACAAAGTCCTTACGGTAATACAGGACCATGCCGCCGCGTAACGCCAGCAGGAAGAATTCCGTAACGCAGCGTAACGTTGCCAGGGAAATCAGCGTAAAATTCCCGGTGATTCCCAACAGTGCCAGCCCGCCGCATTGGAACAGAGCCGCGATGATCGTACTCGCCGTTGTCTGTTTGGTTTTCGAAACAGCGCCTAATCCGGGCCATCCCAAAAGCTGCGCCGGGAAACTGAACAGCAGCACCGGAATCAGACGGCGGAAGATCGGAATCGCGGAGATATACTTCTCCTTGCCGAAAATTCCCAGAACTGCCGGAGCGGCATAGAACGAGAAAATGCATCCTGCGACGATCAGCGGCATAAAGATCAGCAGCACTTTCCGCAGATATTTCAAATCCCGGCAGCGCATCATCTCCGGATAAATACCGTCCGTGATCGGATCGTACAATGCCAGAATCGCGGAAATCAGCACCATCGCGTTGCCCCAATACGCCGCGTCGGTCTTGGTCAGGTAAATCCCCACCAGCATCGTATTCAGCGCACCGAAGGCGGTTGTCGCGATATTGGAGACGAAGTACACCGTGGACTCGCCCAGTTTCACCAAAGCTTCCCGGATATTCGAAAGGCCGATCTTATAGCCCAGCTGTTTGATTTTCCAGGTGACAACGACCGCCGCAATCACCGAGGTAAAGATATCCAGGTATGCCACCATCATCAAATCCGCGTCGCCATGGATCAAAACGAAGGTCAAAACCGTGGAAATACTCTTGGTGATGAAATACCGGTA
>CACZNO010000056.1 GCA_902782505.1 uncultured Erysipelotrichaceae bacterium
CGTACAAGGTGTTCCCATCCTTGAAATCAGGCCAGTTTACCTTCAAAACGCGCTCCTGGCCGTCGTTTTTGAACACCATGGATACTTTTCCTGCCGTGTACTTCACATCGCCGTACGCCGACGTGGAAGGCATTTTCGTTTTACCCATCGGAAAGGCGTTCATGACGCTTTTGGTGACTTCGCTGGGTTGGGTCAGGTCCAATACCGAAACGCTGCCCATGCCCATGTAGGAATTATCGTCGATGGTCAAAGCCAAGGCGCATTTCCCGTCGGATACCAGATAATAGTCCCATTCCTTGATCCTGTGCGGCGCGGCCTTGATGTCTTTGCGGTCGTACACGCGGATCAATCTCTTCGCGTAACCCGCTTCAGCGAGTTCTCCCTGTTCGTTTAACAGTCTTCCTGCGGTCAGTTCTTTCTGCATGATTTATTTCCCCTCAATCAGATATTTTGAAAAGCGTTCTTCGTCTTTGATATAGGCGGCCGCTTCCGCCTTGGTCAGCGCATGATCCCGGACCAGCTTCGCCAGACTTTCATCCAGCGAACGCATGGTCTCTTCTTCACTCAGCACTTCATCGATCATCTTCAGATCTTCTTCCGCAATGGCTTCGTATACCTTCGGCGAAGGTTTCAGGCACTCATACGCGACGAAGGTTCCTTCCTGCGCAGTGATCTTGCGCTGGGCATAGATTGCCTTGATATGCGCGCAGAACTGTTCCTTGACGCGGTTTCTTTCCTTACCGGAATACATATTGATGATATGGCTGATTGCGTCTGCGGCGCTTTTGGCGCTGACGGTCAAAACGCAGAGTTTTCCGGCTTCGCATAACGGGAAGACCGCTTCCAGACTCTCCTTGGTTAACGGGGCGTCGAAGAAGACTGCGTCAAAGTCCGCGAATAACGCGTTGCGTAAAACCTTGACCGGATCATTGCCGGAAAGATCGGCGGTATGGATCAGACTGCGCCGCGAGGCAAACCCGTGTTCCGCCGGCAAGGCCGCATAGAGAACGTGATAGTTCCGGTTCTGGTTGAGCCATTCGATCAAGGCGCCGGTCACGGTCGTCTTTCCTTCCGAGGAAGGCGACGCCAGGATCACCAATCCCGCTTTCAGCGAAGCCAGATCCATCACGTCTTTCGGAAGCCCCAGCCGCAGCGGCGAAGCGATCTTGTCGTTCACGATGCGGTAGGATAAGACCGGTTTCTTCCCGGTGAAATACGCGCTGACGCGGAAGCGTTCGTGTTCCGGCGTCTCATACATGAACACACAGGGATCCTGGGCGAAAAATTTCAGTTTTTCCGCTTCCGACATGATCGAATCCGCGATTTTGCGGATTGAATCCTCGGAAACCGGACTCGCTTCCAGAACGGTCAGTTTTCCGTTTTTTCTTCCGATCAACGGAAAATCCGGGGATACATGGACATCCGTAAAGCCCTGTTGGCGGGCGATGCTTAACATTTCTTCAAGATTCATGGAAACACCTCCTCAGAACCGGTCCTGTACCTGCAGGATCGCAAATTTCAGATAGTGCGTATTCGGATTTCCCCAAACGATGGGATGATCCGGTGACTGGGTTTTATATTCCACTTCACGCAAGCGCTTGTGCAGCGACCGCGCGGCCTCGTCGATGACCTTGCGGAAAAGATCCGGCGTCAGGTTTTCCGAACAGGAAGCCGTGACCAGGAACCCGCCGGGTTTTACCAGTTTCAATCCCTGACGGTTGATTTCCCGGTACCCGCGCAAGGCGTTTTTGACGGAATTCTTCGATTTCGTAAAAGCCGGCGGGTCCAGGATCACCACATCGAATAACTCCCCTTTCTCCACGAATTCCGGCAGAAGATCCAGCACATCCGCGCACCGGAAAGTTACGGTATCTTCAAACCCGTTGAGTAACGCATTGCGTCTTCCCTGCGCTACGGCCAGTTCCGACGCGTCCACCGCGATCACTTCCTTCGCTCCGGCTTTGGCCGCATTTAACGCAAAACTTCCGGTATGCGTGAAACAATCCAGCACCCGCGCGTTTTTGACGATCGGATGGATCGCCCGGCGGTTCATCTTCTGATCTAAGAAGTAACCGGTCTTCTGTCCTTCCGCGACGTCGACTTCCATCTTGACGCCGTTTTCCGTAATGATCACCTTCGGGTCGAATTCCTTTCCATAGAATCCCTTGACGCGCTCCAGGCCTTCCAGCACGCGCACTTTCGCGTCCGAGCGTTCATACACCCCGCGCAGTGTGATTCCGTCTTCTTTCAGGATCTTGATCAGAAGATCCGTGATCATCGTCTTGCGAAGATCGATTCCCAAGGTCTCCGCCTGAAACACCAACACATCTTCGTACTTGTCCGCGATATATCCGGGCAACTGATCCGCGTCGGAAAAGACGATCCGGCAGGAGGAAACATCCATGATCTTCTTGCGGTATTCCCATGCCGAACGCAGTCTCCGTTCGAAAAACGCCTCGTTGATTTCTTCTTTTTCATTGCGGGAAAGAATGCGCACGCGGATCTTCGAATGACCGTTGATGTACCCTTTTCCCAAAAATACTTCTTCATGACTGATCACGGTGACGATGTCCCCGTTTTCATAAGAGCCCTGTACCTTGTCGATTTCATTGTCAAAGACCCAGCATCCGCCGTCCCGGAGCAGTCTTCCTTCGCCTTTTTTCAGTTGAATTACCGCCATATTACCATTCCTCTGTAAACATTCCCGTCATCATCGGAACACCGAACCGTTCCGTAAACAAATCGCACTTGCACAAAAAGAGATAAAACGCATGCTTCCCGCATCCCGCGAACGCCTCGTAATTGCCCAAACCCTTCGATACGATCACATCGGCTTTGTCGATGGCTTTTTTTGCCGCATCGCTTACCAGATCGTACATCGTCCCGGAAACCCGGATCCCGTTGGGTATCACGTCGGCTTCGTCGTACAAGCGCACCTGCGCCGCGTCTTCTGCCGTAACGTCATTGAGGATCTCTCCTCCGCGCACAATCACGGACGCGTGTAATCCGGGGTATTCTTTTTTCAGATACCGGATCAAAAGCTTATCCAGAACGATCTCCCCGCAGTTATCCGCCATCAATACAAACTCTTTCGCCTTCGCCATTTCTTTTTTGAACGATTCGTAGGTTTTTTGATCATGGGCGCTCATGACGGCGGTATCGAACATTCCCAAAAACGTATCCTTGTCGACCTGCACGGTGCCGAAATCAATGTAGTTTCCGACTCTTGAATACAGAATCGCCGTCTTCAAAGGATCTTCCGAGGAAAGGATCCGTTCCCATAAGGCGTCTTCCTTTTCCAGCACCAGTTCGTTGAACATCTTTTTCTCCGCGCGGAAATCCGCATCCGGTCCGTACATCTCTTCCCGGACCAGCCGGAACAATTCGCTGAGATACGGAGAGGAATCCGAGGGCTTCCGTTCATCGAGGATCTTCTGAATGCGTTCAAGATACACCGGATCGTCATGAACGGCTTTTTGCCGGCGGTAAAGGCACGCGGCACAGCTTGGGGTAGTTTTCATAGACTTCTTCTTCCTTTTCTTCATCATACAATGAATCCGTTCCCGTATCAAAAAGAATCGCGGCGAACCGCTTTCCGATACGGACGGTTTACGAATTCCCGCGCGAAACGTATAATGATATATAGCAGCACGAAAGAAGGGTCTTTATGAAAGAAGAAATCGCGAAGTTCCAATGGGCAATCATTCTGGCGCTGGTCGGAGTGATTTTATATTTTATGGCATACCGTGTCTATCACAACACCGCCGGGCGCAAGCGCCGCTGCACGGAAGTCGTGGACGGCGTCGTCGTGCATGATCCGTTGGGCGACGGGTTAGGCGTTCAGCCGTTTGTCGAATATTTTCTGGACGGGCAGAAAAAACGCATCAGCATCTTCCGCCGGGCCTTCCTGGATTCCATGAACGATGATGCCCGCACCAACCGTGACGCGCGGAAGATCGTGCATGAACTGATTGAAACAAAGTACAAAGCCGGAGCGGTCCTGCCGGTCTTCATCAACCCGAAAAACCGCGAAGAAGCCTTCCTGGAAAAAGATTTCCGTCAGGGCGGAAAAGGCATGACCTGGTGGGCTTTGGCAATTCTGGGAACCGCCGCGGTCGCGACTGCCTTATATACCTACTTCGGATAACAAAAACGGCGCCTGCCGTTTTTTAGTATGGGAACCCGTCCGCGGCTAATACCAGGGCTACGGTCGCGTCGCAATACGCCACGATCCGGTTTTTCGCATCCGTCGTATATCCGGCGCTTTTATTGTAGAATCCGACAACCCCTTTTCCGTTGTAATACGCCATTAACACATTTCCGTTATCCTGAACAAAACCGATAATCATATTGTACCGGTTGCGTACATTGATCCTTCCTGCCATAATTGTGCCTCCTGTCATGAAAATCATACCATCATTATGCGAGTTCTGTTATGATAATCTCGTTATGATCAAAGACCGGGCATTCTACAAACGTTTAGTACGTATCATGATCCCGCTGATCGTTCAGCTGGTGATCTCTTTTTGCGTGCAGATGCTGGATACGGTCATGGTCGGGGCGCTGGGGGATGACGCGGTTTCCGGGGTCACCCTGGCGGCGCAGCCCTACTTTATTTTCAACACCCTGATTTTCGGATTCACCAGCGGCGGCTCCATCATGATCTCCCAATACTGGGGCAAACAGGACACCCGTCATATCCGCAAGGTCATGGCGATCATGATCTGGGCGGTCTTCTTGATTTCCGTCGTCTATATGTCCGTATGTTATCTTGTTCCGGATAAGATCATCGGAATTTTCTCCAAAGATCCGGTATTGATCGCGGAAGGTGTTTCGTACCTCCGCATCGTCATCTGGGCCTATCTCTTCAGCGCCCTGGCGACCAGTTATTTCTCTTCGATGACCGCCAAGGAAAACGCCCGGATCTCGGCGTTCGTCTATGTCGTCTCCTTTATTGTCAACGTGATCGCGAACTACGCCTTCATCTTCGGGCATTTCGGCATGCCGGCGATGGGGATCGCGGGAGCTGCGTTAGGAACCGTGATCGCGCGGTTTACGGAACTCGTATTGGCGTTCTTGTATGCCCGCTACGCGGAAAACGATGTGCGTTTCCGTTTGTCGGACCTGAAAGATGTCGATTTCTCGCTGATTCCGATGTTTTTCAAGACCAGCATCCTCGTTTTGATGGACGATCTGGTATGGAGTCTCAACACTTCCGCGCAGGTAGCGGTTATCGGTCATCTGAATTCCAATTACGTCGCGGCGGCTTCCATCGCTTCGGTGGCGCAGAACTTCGCGCTGATCATTGTCTACGCGACCAGCCGCGCGACGGCCATCACCATGGGCAAGATCGTCGGCGAAGGCGATTACGTCTATGCGCGCAAAGCCGGAAACACCTTCCTGTTCCTGTCTCTGTTTGTCGGATTATTCGCCAGCGGGCTCATCCTTCTGTTACGCAATCCGATCTTATCGATGTATCCCAATATCACCGCGGATACGCGCTTATTATCGTTCCGGATCATGACCGTCATCTCGGTCATTCTGATTCCTTCCGGTCTGGAAAACTCCACGATCGTCGGCGTTTTACGGGGCTCGGGCGATACTTCCTTCGCGTTCTGGTGCGACGCGCTCTGCATGTGGGGCATCGGGTTTACGATGGGATGCCTGGCGGCGTTTGTCTGGAAGCTACCGATCCTCTGGGTCTACTTCTTCTTACGGTGTGATTGTTTTGTCAAAGTAATCATCGCCTCCGCGAGAGTCCTGCGGGGCAAATATATCAAGGACGTCACGGTCGCATAAGCACAAAAAAGCCATGATTTCATCCATCATGGCTTTTTCTTTTGGGCTAGTTGTTCTTGAAGTATTCGTCAATGGACGCCGCCGCAACCTTGCCGGCACCCATCGCCTTGATCACGGTTGCCGCACCGGTAACCGCGTCGCCGCCTGCGTATACCGCTTCCTTGGAAGTCTTGCCGCCTTCGTTGACGACGATGCCGCCTCTGCGGTTGACTTCGATATCGGGCGTCGTATTCTTGATCAGCGGGTTCGGCGTGGTGCCTAACGCCATGATGACAACGTCGACATCGATGTCGTATTCGCTGCCTTCGATCGCAATCGGACGTCTTCTGCCGGACGCATCCGGTTCGCCGAGTTCCATCTTCACACAGCGGATCCCGGTTACATTGAAGTTCGCATCGCCCTTGATTTCCACCGGGTTGGTTAAGAAGCGGAAATCGATTCCTTCTTCGACCGCGTGTTCGTATTCTTCACGACGGGCCGGTAATTCTTCTTCCGAACGGCGGTAAATGATGTAGACATGTTCCGCGCCGAGACGTAATGCCGAACGGCACGCGTCCATTGCGACGTTTCCGCCGCCGACGACCGCGACCTTCTTGCCGTGGACAACCGGCGTCGGATTGTTTTCCTTGTAAGCCTTCATGAGGTTGATACGGGTCAGGAATTCATTCGCGGATAAGACGCCGTTGTAGTTTTCTCCCGGAATCTTCATGAACATCGGCAGACCTGCGCCGGTTCCTACGAAGACCGCCTGGAAGCCCTGTTCGAATAAATCATCGATGGACTCACTGCGTCCGATGACAACGTCTTTCACGATCTTGACGCCTAACTGTCCGAGTTTTTCAACTTCCTTGGCTACGATCGACTTCGGAAGACGGAATTCCGGAATACCGTAGACCAATACGCCGCCGATTTCATGGAGCGCTTCGAATACGGTCACATCGTATCCCTTCTTCGCCAGATCGCCTGCCGCGGTCAAGCCGGAAGGACCCGAGCCGATCACTGCGACTTTGATACCGTTGGATTCCGGTTTCACCGCCGGTTCATCATGCGCGTTCTTCCAGTCTGCTACGAACCGTTCGCACATACCGATGGCGATCGGTTTCTGTTTGAAACGTCTGGTGCATAAGCTTTCGCACTGGGATTCCTGCGGGCAGACACGGCCGCATACCGCCGGAAGGTTGCTGGATTCCGCGATCACATCGTACGCGCCTTTGAAATCACGGTTCTTCAAGTGCTGCAGGAATTCCGGAATGTTGATTCCTACCGGGCATCCCTGTACGCACGGTTTGTTACGGCAGTTCAGACAGCGGGTCGCTTCTTCGACTGCCTGTTCTTCGGTTAAACCTAATGCTACTTCTTTAAAGTTATGAGCTCTTACAGCCGGCTCCTGTACCGGCATTACCGGACGATCAGACATTAGAGAACCTCCTTCTTGTACAGATTGCACGCAGCGTCGTACGCTTTTCTTTCTTCCGCAAAGTACATGCGGGAACGCTTCATCGCTTCGTCAAAGTCCACTTCAAATCCATCGAAATCCGGACCGTCGATGCACGCGAACTTCATTTCGCCGCCGACTGTCAGACGGCATCCGCCGCACATGCCGGTTCCGTCGATCATGATCGGGTTCATCGAAACGATGGTCTTGACGTTGTATTTCTTGGTTAACGCAACAACGAATTTCATCATGATCAGCGGTCCGATCGTGATGACTTCATCGTATTGTTCCCCTGCCTGCAGAAGGTCTTCCAACGCGTTGGTGACCAAGCCCTTGTGTCCGTTGGAACCGTCATCGGTCATCTGGATGTACTTGGTGCTGCACGCCTTGAATTCATCTTCCAGAATGATTAAGTCCGTGTTGCGGAAACCGACGATGGAATGTACTTCGCATCCCATTTCATGCAGTTTCTTCGCAATCGGATACGCGATCGCACAGCCTACGCCGCCGCCGACAACCGCGACTTTCTTTAATCCTTCCAGTTCACTCGGTTTGCCTAAGGGACCGACAAAGTCCTGTAAGCAATCCCCGACGTTCAGCTGGTCAAGTTCGTAGGTCGTCGCGCCGACGATCTGGTAGATAATAGTAACACGGCCGGTCGCAGGATCCGCGTCCGCGATGGTTAACGGAATACGCTCGCCGTTTTCGTTCACACGCAGAATGATGAACTGACCCGGCTGTCCCTTTTTGGCGACATACGGAGCGTCGATTACCATGCGTGTAACCGTTGGATTTAACGAATCTTTCTGTAAGATCTCAAACATAGCCTTTCTCCTTTGCTTCGCTTGTGAATTCATTCACCTACTTATTATACCTGTATTTTTCCGTTATGCGTAGTTTTTTCAGGCATTTTATCAAAGAAAAAAGATCCCTTGCGGAATCTTTTTACAAATCTTACTCTTCAGTCTCCGTTTTTGCCTTTTTGAACTTCCGGTACAGAATGGCTCCAAGCGCCGCGAGGAACACGAAGACCGAGATGAACTGCGAGGTGGATAAGATCCCCACGGAACCTCTTTCCAGATCGCCGCGGACAAATTCAATCAGGAAGCGGCCGATGCTGTAGCACATGAGATAGGTTAAGATCACCGTTCCGTCCTTCTTCGATTTTTTCAGCACCGTCATCAAAATCGCGAAGTGCAGGAAATCCAATCCGCTGGACACCAGCTGGGACGGAAACAGCGCAACGTTGTTCGGGGCATAATCGGAATGCGTGAATATGATGTGCGGAAAACCTTCATGCGGAATTCCGTAACAGCATCCTGCCAGGAAACACCCGATCCGTCCGAATCCCTGGGCTAACGCAACTCCCGGCACCGCGCAGTCCGCCAGCTTGGCAAACGGCATGCCCTTCTTGCGGCAATACAGCCATGCTGCCAGAATTCCTCCGAGCACACCGCCGTATAAGACCCAGCCGTCCATGACGTGCAAAAGAATCGAAGGATCCTTGATGATATCGGGAATGATCGTCACCCAGTAATTGATTTTGGAAATCACCAGACCGCCCAGGATCGCCCAGACCGCCATATCAAAAATCTGTTCGGTGTAGATTCCCTTCTTTTTCGCGTTATACTCCGTCATGAAGATGGCGGAAAGAACGCCGATGGCCATCATTAAGCCATATCCGTGAATCGTGAACGGTCCGATAGTGAATAGATCGTTGTACATAGAACCTTTTTCTAAGCGCGGCGTTTACGCGCGTAATCGATCAGCCGGACGATCACCGGGCTTAAGATCACGTTGACCAGTAATTCAAACACGAAGTTCAGTCCGACAAATCCGATCATCATATATTTGAAGACGTTGTCAAACCCGTTCGCCAGTCCCCACTCGCGGACCGTCGGAAGGAAGAACAGCACACATCCCAATAAGAAGATCCCGGTATTCGCAAGCGGGCATACCACCGCGGACACCAATGTCGCCGTATACCGGTTTTTCCCTTCGAGCGCACGGAACACAAGTCCGGATAAGTACCCGGCTGCCATTCCTTTCACCAAAACCGTGATAATGGTGCCGACCGGACTTACCGCCATGAATGCGGCGGAATCCATAAACAGCACGATCACGCTGAAGACAAGTCCGAGCCATAACCCGGCCCAGGGGCCGATAAGCGCGGCGCCGACCACGATCGGAACCAGAACCAGGGAAATCGAAAACTGTCCGAAATGAATAAACGAACCGAGATACTGTAATAAAACCACGACCGCTGTCAGGATCGCCAACAATGTCAGGTCACGGGTACGATGTTTTCTCATAGTCAAAACCTCCGGAATCAAACGATATCATTATAATCAAAAATCCCCGCAGTTCCATGGTTTTGCTCAAAATTGTTTACACCGGGACTGAAACGTAAAAAAAAGACCGCTTACGCGGTCTCAGGATTTTTTAGTAGTCTAAGACTTCCAGTTTGAAGTAAGCCTGCGGATGCGCACATACCGGGCATACTTCCGGCGCGCTGGTGCCGACATGAATATGTCCGCAGTTCAAGCACTTCCAGACATACACTTCATCACGCTTGAAGACAACGCCGTTTTCCAGGTTTTCCAGAAGCTTCAGATAGCGTTCTTCATGGTGTTTTTCGATTTCTCCGACTTTTTCAAACAGATTGGCGATTGCGTCGAAGCCTTCTTCTCTCGCTTCTTCCGCCATTCTCTTGTACATCGTGGTGTGTTCGAAGTTTTCACCTTCCGCCGCCGCACGCAGGTTCTCCGGCGTTTTGCCGATGCCCTTTAAGAGCTTGAACCACATCTTCGCGTGTTCTTTTTCGTTATCTGCGGTTTCCGTAAAGATATTGGAAATCTGAACATACCCTTCCTTCTTCGCTACGCTCGCCCAGTAGGTATACTTGTTACGCGCCTGGGATTCACCCGCGAATGCTTCCTGTAAATTCTTTTCGGTTTTGGTGCCTTTTAAATCTTTCATAATATCCGCCTTTCTATTGTCGGGCTCTCCCCGACCCTCGCATCTATTATACTTTATTCCGGTGTTTCCGTCATCTGATTTACTCGTTGACAAAATAAGCCGCTGCGGTTTGGGAAATCGTGGCCGTAAAGGCGCTGACTTCGTATTGCGAACGGAAGATCTCCGCCGCGTCAAACGCTCCCCGGGCAGTATTCGGACACGCCATCATCCTGTCCAGCACAAACCGGTAGGTGCCCCGCAATTCGTATATGATATACCGCGTCTGCCCTTCAAGGCTTCCCGCATCGTAGCCGTTTCTTTCGCAGAAGCTGTACAAACCGTTCAAACGTCCCCCGCCCCATTGGCAGAGTCCGACGTACGGAGTCCCGTCCCAGGCGTCATCGTACGCTTCGGGACGGAAGGAAGATTCCTGACAGATGTTGGCCAGAACACCGCACGCCGCGGCGCGGGTCATTCCGAGTTCCTTGGTCAGAAGATTATAAATATAGATTTTGTTGGAGGCGCGGGTGCCGCGGGTGATGCTGGTATCACGGGCGCCTTCCCACAACAGGATCACGCTGACCTTGTAGGAGGTCTCGCTGCGGTTTCCGTGGTTATCCGAGGCGACGACCTGCACGTCGTAAGTGCCTTTATGCAGCGTATCGACTTCACCGCTTACGGTATACCATCCCGCATCATACAATCTCCCGTCTTCCGCTTCTTCCAGAACCCCCGGTTCTTCTTTGACATAGACAAAGTCACCGTCCACTTCATCGTAGACCCGGGCGATATTGGCGGCCGGATCAAACGGATCTCCGGAATAGATTTCCAAAGTCTCGGCCGAAAGATCGATGACAGGCGCTTTCGTATCGCGGATCGAATAATGCCGTACGACATCCCACGACGCTTTCTGTCCGTATTCATCTTCCGCGGACAGACGGTACACCGTTTCATAGTCCCGGATCACCGAGGGATCGATCTTGGTATCCCCCAGGATCTCCAGCGTTCCTTTGTGCGTCTTGATCAGGTTGCGCGCGAAAAACGCTTCCCCGCCGTACTCAAAATCCTGGATTTCCCCTGCCGCGTCCTCTTCAAACGTAATGCGCAGGGACTGTAAGAGGTTCATGTAGGACGTTTCCTTTTTGGCGTCCTCTTTTTTCCCGTATCCCGCGTGCATCGGCAGCGCGACTGCCAGCGCGATCAATAATGCCAGCGCAAGGGTCATTCTGCGGGCATAGCCGA
>CACZNO010000057.1 GCA_902782505.1 uncultured Erysipelotrichaceae bacterium
TATTATCGATGGAAAGAGGAAAACCGGGAACTGAACCGGCAAAACCAAAGGAAAACGGACCAGTGAAGGTCCGTTTGTTTCCTAATAGCGAATCTTGTTGGAAATGACTCTTCCCAAAATGCGTACGCCGTGTTCCGTGATCTCTTCGGGATCAAACGAATACGAGGGGTAATCGTCGTTGGAAGGACGTAACACCAAAACGTCGCCTTCCTGATAAACCCGTTTGACCGTGGCTTCATCGTCCACCAATACGACGCCGATCTGTCCGTTTTCCAGCGTCTCCTGGGAATGAACGTAGAGAAGATCGCCGGGCAGGATCCGGTCGTTTTTCATGGAATCACCGACGACCCGCAGGTAGAAATACTCGTCGCCCTTGGGATCGCCCGCGGAAATGAGTTCGTAACCGAGGATTTCCTGGTCGGCTAAAATCGGCGCGCCGCCGCGCACCGTACCCAAGATCGGCGCGTAATCCAGTTTGACGCCCATCAGGTTTTCGTTCATGAGCTGATCGGTCGTCACATGGAACATATCCGCAAGCTTGGTTAAGATCCGGAAGGGAGGATTGCTGGTGCCGTCTTCCCATTTCTGGACGGTCGTGAAAGATTTATAGCCCAGTTGATCGGCTAATTCGTTTTGTGAAATTGCGTTTTTCCGGCGCAAATATCTGAGGTTATCCGCAAATGACATAAACAGCCTCCTTGACTTGAATATAATTCAAAAAACGCACTTTCGCAACCCTTGAAACGGCCGGATGGATCAATTTTCGGTCTTACTTGAAAATAAATCAAGTGTATTGTATAATGGAAGCGGAGAAAAGATATGAAACAGTTTGTCGATGTGATCTGTGTACATTATAAAAACGGAAGGGTATGGCCCGTGTGCATTCTCTGGGAAGACGGAATGAAGTATCCGATCGATGAGATCCGGGATGTCCGTCCTGCGGCGTCTTTGAAAAACGGCGGCAGCGGGTTACGGTATACCTGCCGTTTCGGCGCGTCCTGGCGGCATCTGTTTCTGGATGACGACAAGTGGTTCATAGAACGGATTTCCGCGTGATCCGGTGATTTTGTTCTCGCATTTTGCGCCTGTTTCCGCTATGATGTTCCGGGGGAAGTATGAACCGGACTTTTTTATACTCTTTACTGCATGCTTTTTTCTGGATGATGATGTGCGTAGTATGCAACTACGCGACGTTTTTTCTGGTGAATTTCGGATATACTACATCAAAAATCGGACTGGTATTGGCGATCGGCGCCGTCGGCTCGGTCTTTCTGCAGCTGGCGTTAGGAAAACTCGCGGACCGTTCGCGTATTCTGCACTGGAAGCGTCTTCTGCTTTGGGACTGCGTTTTGACCGCGGTCATTTTCGCCGGGCTGATGTTTGTAAAAAACACGCTGGCGGCCGGAATTTTGTTCGGTGCTTCGTATCTAGCGGTGCACGGGCTGAATCCCTTGATCAACCATGCGGCTTTCTACATGAACTCGCACGGTTACAGCGTGAATTTCGGATTTTCACGCGGCATCGGATCGCTGAGTTTTTCCGTGATCTCCATGGCGTTAGGGCGCTTGACGGTGACGTACGGCGGGATTGCGGTCGCGCTGACCGGCGTGATCCTGGCGGCTCTTTTCTTCGTAACGGCGCTTTTCCTTCCGTTTCACGGAACAGACAGCACGGAAAGAAAAGAAAGAAAACGCGGTACGGACGACCGGTCCTTTTTACGGAAATATCCCGCTTTTGTGCTGATGACGGTCGGGATGATTTTCTCCTTGACGGCGCATAACGCGGTCAATACGTTCATGTTACAGATCATGGAACGCGTCGGCGGGAACTCCGGCACGATGGGGACGGCGTTTTCCATCGCGGCGATTCTGGAACTGCCGGTCTTGTTTGGATTTATGCGGATCCGCAGAAAGTTCCGGATCGTTGATCTTATGTGCTGCAGCGCGGTATTCTTCATTGCCAAAATGACGGCAGTCTCTCTGGTCAAAAGCGTGACGGGCATCTATCTGGCCGAAGGATTCCAGATCCTCTCGTTTGCGCTGTACGCTTCCGCGTCCGTCTATTACGCGGATGAACGGATGAGCATAGAAGACAAA
>CACZNO010000058.1 GCA_902782505.1 uncultured Erysipelotrichaceae bacterium
CGGGAGTAACCAATCCGGTCTTCCTGATCGATGAACTCGACAAGATGGCGTCCGACTACAAGGGCGATCCCTCCAGTGCGATGCTGGAAGTTTTGGACCCCGAACAGAACAAGTTCTTCAGCGACCACTATCTCGAAGAACCGTACGATTTATCCAACGTATTGTTCATCGCGACCGCCAACTATCTGGAAAATGTTCCGGCGCCCCTGCAGGACCGTCTGGAAATTATTGAACTCTCTTCGTATACCGAAGACGAAAAGGTCAAAATCGCGGAAGAACACCTGATTCCGAAACAGCGGAATCTCAACGGCCTGAAGGCGCATCAGATTCATCTGAAAGACGCGGAGATCCGTTATCTGATCCGTTATTACACCCATGAAGCGGGTGTGCGCCAATTGGAGCGCGTGATCGGTTCGTTGTGCCGCAAGACGGTATTGCGGGTTTTGAAAGACGGCAAAAAGAGCGTCTCCATCACCCAGAAACGGATCAATGAATGGCTCGGCAAAGAGATCTACTCCTACGGCGCGAAGGAAAAGAAAAACCAGATCGGCATCGCGACCGGTTTGGCATATACGGCTTACGGCGGAGATATTCTGCCGATTGAAGTCACGTATTTCGACGGCAAGGGCAATGTCATCGTCACCGGACAGTTAGGCGATGTCATGAAGGAATCCGCAACGGTGGCAATCGGCTATGTGAAGTCGCACGCGGCGGACTACGGAATCGACCCGCAGCTGTTTGAAAAGAAGGATATCCAGATCCACGTGCCGGAAGGGGCGGTTCCGAAAGACGGACCGAGTGCCGGCATTACTTTGACGACCGCGGTGATTTCCGCCTTGACGAAGAAACCGGTCTACGCGGACCTGGCGATGACCGGTGAAGTGACGCTGACCGGAAATGTATTGCCGATCGGCGGTTTAAAGGAAAAGTCGATGGCAGCATTCCGTTCGGGAATCCTGCGCATCATCATCCCTAAGCGCAATATGCGCGACATGGATGAGATTCCGCAAAGCGTTAAGTCGGCGGTCTCCTTCATTCCGGTGGAAACCGTGGAACAGGTGTTAAAGGAAGCGGTGGTGCAGGATGCCGTTTAAGAATCCCCGCGTTGTCGCAACCAGCCCCGATCCGGCCTACTGGCCGGCAGCGGATCTTCCGGAATTCCTGTTTGCGGGAAAATCCAACGTCGGAAAATCATCGCTGATCAACGCGTTATGCGGTACGAAGAAGCTTGCGTATGTCGGACAGACGCCGGGCAAGACGAGAATGCTGAACTTCTATGAAGTCAACGAAGGAATCCGGCTGGTGGACGCGCCGGGATACGGGTATCAGAAAACCGATCCCAAGCGCAACATCGATTTCGGGACGCTGATGGAACGGTATTTCGATTTGCGCAGCAATCTGTGCAAAGGAATTCTGCTGCTGATGGATTGCCGGAGAGACGTCAGCGAAGACGACCGGTTAATGAAACAGCTGGCGGATGAATTTGATATTCCGCTGCTGGTGATCCTGACTAAGACGGATAAGCTGAACACGACGGAAAAGAAACGGAAACCGGCGTTGATCGCAAAAGATCTGGGCATCGCGGAATCGAGAGTCCTTCTGACTTCCTCGGCGAAGAAGGAAGGAACCGATCAGGTGATGCAGAGAATGCTGGCGATGAAGTAAAACCTCGAAACCCTTTGAACCGTTGGGGGAGAAGGGTTTTTTGGTGGGAAAGCGGAAGGTTTTTTGATACAATATCTCCGGGTGATGAAATATGGCGGATTATCATTTTTTCGCAACAGTATCGAGAATGAAGTATATCTATCGCTGGGCATTGATGCGCAATTCACGCAATGAGAATCTCAGCGAACACTCCCTGGAAGTAGCGATGATCGCACACGCGCTTTGCACAATCGGCAATGTGCGCTACAGGAAACATCTGAACGCGGAGAAGGCGGCGCTGATGGCGATTTACCACGACGCATCCGAAATCATCACCGGGGATCTTCCGACTCCGGTGAAGTACTACAACAGAGAAATCAAAGTCGCGTATAAGGAAGTGGAACGGATCGCGGAGAACCAGCTTCTCGACGAGCTGCCGGATGATTTGCGTCCGGTCTACGAAGAGATTTTCCGCGGCGAAACGGGAGAAGACAAGCTGCTGCACGCATATGTGAAAGCCGCCGACAAGCTTTCGGCATTAATCAAGTGCGTGGAAGAAGAACGTGCGGGAAACACCGAGTTCAAAACCGCGTATATTTCCACGAAAGAATCGATTGAGAAACTGGCGGAAGATCTGCCGGAAGTAAAGGATTTCACGGAGGATTTCCTGGCCGCATACGGAAATACGCTGGATGAACTCTTGCGAAAAGGATAATTGACACGAAGGCGTGAAATTGAGATAATCATGGCATCGGCACGGACCGGGAGGAGTACGGAACAAATGCCCGCGAAGAGAGCTGTCGGAAGGTGGAAAGACAGACGGGAAGTGTTTCGGAAGGTCGCCCGCGAGCTGGAAGAATGAACGGAGTAGTTCTTTCCGTTTCCCGCGTTAAGGGTTTGAGGGGAGAAATCCCGAAATAAGGTGGTAACACGCGAAGCGTCCTTTGGGACGCTTTTTATTGTTCAGGAGGTAGGTATGAAGGAACTGGATAAGAAATACGATCACCGGAAGGTGGAGGAAGGGCTGTACAAGACCTGGCTGGAAAAGAAATACTTTGAAGCAGGCGATATGACGAAGAAGCCGTACTGCGTCGTGATTCCGCCGCCGAATGTTACCGGGAAACTGCACATCGGTCATGCGTGGGATAACACGCTGCAGGATATCATCGTCCGTTATAAGCGTATGGAAGGATACGACACGCTGTATCTTCCGGGTATGGACCACGCCGCGATCGCGACGGAAGCGAAAGTCGTTGACCGGTTGAAAGCGCAGGGCATCAACAAATACGAACTCGGCCGCGAAGGCTTCCTGAAAGCGGCATGGCAATGGAAGGAAGAATATGCGGAGCATATCCGCGAACAGTGGGGATATCTCGGGAATTCTCTGGACTATACCAGAGAGAGGTTTACGCTGGACGAAGGACTGAATGAAGCGGTTACCGAAGTGTTCGTCAAACTGTATGAAGAGGGATTGATTTACCGCGGCGAACGGATCATCAACTGGGACCCGGTAGCGAAAACGGCACTTTCCAACATCGAAGTCATTCATAAGGACACCGAAGGCGGAATGTACTATTTCAACTATAAAGTACAGGAAACCGGCGAAGATCTGGCGGTCGCGACAACCAGACCGGAGACAATGTTCGGGGATGTCTGCGTCGTGGTGCACCCGGATGATCCGCGCTTTACGCATCTGATCGGAAAGCATGCGGTCAACCCGGCAAACGGGGAACCGCTGATCATCATAGCGGATACCTATATTGATATGGAATTCGGAACCGGCGCGATGAAGTGCACGCCGGCGCACGATCCCAACGACTTTTTGATCGGAAAGAAGTACGGACTGCCGATGCCGGTCTGCATCAATCCGGACGGCACAATGAACGAACTTGCCGGAGAATACAACGGATTAGACCGGTTTGAATGCCGCAAGAGACTGGTGGAACGCATCCGTTCGGAAGGCGGATTGATCCGAATTGAAAAGATCGTTCACCCGGTAGGGCATTCCGAAAGAACCGACGCGATCGTGGAACCGTATCTTTCCAAACAGTGGTTCGTCAATATGAAGCCTCTGGCGGAAGCTATTATCGAGGAACAGAAGAAAGAAGACGCGAAGATCCATTTCTATCCGGAACGGTTTGAACGCCAGTATCTGCAGTGGCTGGAAAATATTGAAGACTGGTGCATTTCCCGGCAGCTTTGGTGGGGACATAGGATCCCGGCGTGGTACCGCAAGGATACCGGAGAAATCTATGTCGGAAGAAAGGCACCGGAAGACATTGAAAACTGGGAACAGGATGAAGACGTATTGGATACCTGGTTCTCCAGTGCGTTATGGCCGTTTTCGACGCTGGGCTGGCCGCATGATACCGCGGATCTGGAAAGATATTACCCGACCGACTGCATGGTCACGGGATACGACATCTTAACGTTCTGGGTCGTCCGTATGGCGTTCCAGGGCAAGCATTTCACCGGCAAACTGCCGTTCAAGGATGTGCTGATCCACGGATTGGTGCGAGATGAATTCGGACGCAAGATGTCCAAGTCCCTGGGCAACGGAGTCGATCCGATCGAAGAAATCAACAAGTACGGCGCGGATGCGTTACGTCTGTTCCTGTCAACCAACTCCACTCCGGGACAGGATATCCGGTATATTCCGAAGAAAGTGGACGCGTCATGGAATTTCTTGAACAAGATGTGGAATGCCAGCCGCTTCGTCATGATGAACCTCGGCGATTTCGGATGGGAAGACATTGATTTGAGTCATGCGTCGTTTGTGGATACGTGGGTGTTATCGAAGCTGAACGAGACCATCGAAGAAGTAAAGAAGGACATGGACCGTTACGAATTCGGAATGGCAGCCGGCAAGCTGGATGACTTCGCGTGGGATACGTTCTGTGACTGGTATCTGGAATTAGTGAAAGCCAATCTGCAGGATGAGGACGAAAATGTGCGCAAGGCGGCGAAGTCAACTCTGTTGATCGTATTGACCGATGTGCTGAAGATGCTGCATCCGTTCTGCCCGTTCATCACCGAATCGATTTACCAGGCGCTTCCGCATACGGAAGAGTCTATTGTGATCGCGTCGTACCCGGAACCGCTCGAAAACATTTCCGCAAAAGATAACGAAAAAGTTGATCAGATGATCGCGGCCATCAAGACTGCCCGTCAGATCCGTCTGGATTACGATTTAAAACCGGGTGCGGAATTAACGGCGGCGTTTACGGACGCGGACGGAAAGATTCTGGAACCGGATGCCAAGGTTGCGAATATGCTGAAGAGATTTGCGAAAATCCAGCTGACCGATCATCTGGAAGGAGAAACGGTGCACCGTCCGATTCCGGCAGGATTGCTGGCGGTTGCCGCGGAAAATCTGTTCAACCGTGAAGAGGAAATCGCGAAACTGACGAAAGAAGCGGAAAAACTCGCGTTCGAGATCCAGCGTTCGGAAAAGATGCTGGGAAATCCGGGGTTTGTGAACAAAGCACCGGCGGCAAAAGTGGAAGAAGAACGTACAAAACTGGAGAAAAACAAGCTGCAGGCGAAAATTGTCGCAGACCGTTTGGAAGCATTGAAGAAATAAAAAACCAGGAAAATCCGGCCGCAAAGTTCAAAAAGCGTTTGTTTATAATGCTTTTTGAAACCGGCCGGATTTTTGTCCGAAAAACGGCAAGAAATTGAAATCGTTTTCATGCCGAAAACGGCAAAAAAAAGTAAAAAAAGTTGTTGACACTGGTTTGTCACTTTGGTATAGTAGTGGAGCACACCGCGAGAGAGATCAAACGGAGTGCGGAATCGTTCTTTGAAAACCGATGTAGAATACCTAGTCAATTTTGAAAAGAGAATTGAACAGGCGACCAATAAAAAGGAAAAAAA
>CACZNO010000059.1 GCA_902782505.1 uncultured Erysipelotrichaceae bacterium
CTTACCGCAAAACTCGAAGCGCAAATGGATGACGATTCCGAATCGATCATCACGAATGAACGCTACGAATACATTACAGGCTCTTTGAAAAATGTTTACCGTAAGAAAACCGCGGGAGAATTATCGGTATCCGATAAGATCGACCAGATCGTCACCAACCGCTGGCTGGCATTACCGATCTTCGCGCTGGTCATGTTCTGCGTCTACTTCTTATCGATTCAGTGGATCGGCGGCATGGCTACCGACTGGGTCAATGAAGTTCTGTTCGGAGAAATCATTCCGGACGCGTTAGGCGGATGGCTTGAAAGTCTGAACATCGCACCGTGGCTATACGGTCTGATTATGGACGGTATCGTCGCGGGCGTAGGCGCGGTTCTGGGCTTCGTTCCGCAGATGCTGGTGCTGTTCTTCTGCCTGGCATTGCTGGAAGGCTGCGGCTATATGGCGCGAATCGCGTTCATCATGGACCGTATCTTCCGGAAGTTCGGTTTATCCGGCAAATCGTTCATTCCGATGATGATCGGCACCGGCTGCGGTGTTCCGGGCGTCATGGCTTCCAGAACGATTGAAAACGAACGTGACCGCCGTATGACGGTTATGACGACAACCTTCATCCCGTGCAGTGCGAAACTGCCGATCATCGCGATGATTGCCGGCGCATTGTTCAACGATTCCGCGCTCGTCGGATGGAGCGCATACTTCCTGGGTGTTTTATCCATCATTGTCTCAGGTATCATCCTGAAGAAGACGAAGATGTTCGCGGGCGAACCGGCGCCGTTCGTTATGGAATTGCCGGCGTATCATATTCCGACGCTCGGAAGCGTTCTTCGTTCGATGTGGGAACGCGGATGGTCCTTCATCAAGAAGGCAGGATCGGTCATCTTGCTGGCGACGATCCTGATCTGGTTCTTAAGTTACTTCGGTTTCGTGGACGGCGCGTTCCGGATGCTGGAAGAAGAAGAGATGGATTACAGCTTATTGGCGAAGATCGGAAACGCGTTCGCATGGCTGTTCGCTCCGCTTGGCTGGGGCACCTGGAAACCGGCGGTTGCGACGGTTACCGGCTTGATCGCAAAAGAAAACGTTGTCGGCACCTTCGGTATTCTCTACCATACACCGGTGGAAACCGAAGCCGGCGAAGAAATCTGGAGCCTTCTGCAGCAGGATTACACGGCATTATCCGCTTATTCGTTCTTAGCGTTTAACCTTCTTTGCGCCCCGTGCTTCGCGGCCATCGGCGCCATCAAGCGTGAAATGAACAACGCGAAATGGACCTGGTTCGCGATCGCATGGGAGTGCGGGTTCGCGTATGCGATGGCTTTGATGATCTACCGGATCGGTGCGATCTTCACAGGCGACGAGGCCTTCAGCGTATGGACCGTATTGGCGATTGCGGTATTCGGCGGCATGCTGTATCTGCTGTTCCGTCCGTATAAAGAAGCGGATCGACTGACAATCAAGCGATAAACGTATAAAATAAAAAGAGAAAGGAGGTCCGGTATGACCTGGATCACAAACAACCTCTGGACGATTCTCATCGGTTTGGGTGTTCTGGCGTTAGTCGTGCTGGACATCCGGTTCCTTCGGAATCAGAAGAAACGCGGCGAACACGCCTGCAGCGCGTGTTCCATGGCAGGTTCCTGTCCGATCCACGCAAAAGGAAAGGCCTGCGATTCCCCGAGGATATGAGTCCCTGGATCGTCCTTCCGGCGATTCTCGGAGGATACACCGTCTTGCGCGCGTGGGCGAAAAAGGCGGCGGGAAGAGAATAAGAAAAGAACCTGACCGTGCGGTCAGGTTCTTTGTCGGTTTCTAGGAGAAGAGTTTTTCAGCCAGTTTGAATCCCGCGATCACAACGGCTTCGTAAATGCCGAAAACCGGAATGCAGGGAAGTCCGTACCATAGTTCGTAAGGGATCCATTTCCGGAACATTTCGAACACCGGGTTTCCTTCCGGATCGATCAGGTAGAAATAGTTCGCACCGTGATGCCGTCCGCTGACCCGGAGCCACTTGCTGAAAAGATAGGCCAGAACGCTGAGAATAAACAGCGTGAGTAAGGACATCGGGATATCGCGGAATTCCGGAGAATAGAATCCATAGGAGACCAGCGCGATTGCCTGCATGACGATCATGTAGTGGTTGTAATAATACCCGAGCAGCCGCGGTTTCCAGATCGGAAATCCCGAAAACCCGTCCACCGGCATGACTAACGCGATGGAAGCGCCGAGTGTTCCCGCGAAAAACGCAAAACTCATCAGAGGACGCAGATCAAACGCGACGGATAACGGCATCAGGATCATATTGATGTTGCAAAGCTGGAACGGAAGTTCACCCCAGAGATTGAATCCCCCGCGGTCTTCCATGATGACTTTGTATTCTTCGTCGACGGAAAGAAAATACTTGTAGGCGAAAAACTTGATGAAGGTGATGACGCAGATGATGATATAGACGGTTTTGCGTGTTTCCAAAGGATACGCGGAAAGAAGGTGACTCGAAATCGCCAATAAGGCAATAAACAGAGCGGTCACCAGAAAGAACATGCCGTTAAAAGCTTTCATGATCCAAAAGCCGGAGTTTTTTTTCATAATTATTTCCTTTCCCCGTTGATTACGGTATGAAGGATCCCTGCGGGACGATGGATTATTCGTTTTGCGGTTCGTTTCGCAGAAAGAATCGTTCAGGTTTTGTGAGGTTTGCGATTTGAAGCGCCGCTTCTCCGATGAGGAGCGCGGAAGGGATGTCGATCAAGACGTGCTGTTTAACATAGAGAATGCTGAAACAGACCAGCACGAGGAAGATAAAACAGAACCATTTGTACCAGCGCGGAAGTTTCCGGGAATCAAGGGTTCCCCTCCAGATGTAATAGCTCAGCATCACATGCAGCGAGGGACAAAGGTTTGTGGGCGTGTCGATTCCATACACCAGGCGCATGATATCCATGAAGAATCCGCCGCCGGTCAGTTCCGGTCTTGTCAGGGTGCCGGGATATACTAAGAATACTACAGCGGATACGATCAGCGCCAGTATATAAGCCAAAGTGAACCGTATCCCGTAGGTCTTGTCATCTGCCAGAATCAATAATCCTCCGACGAACCACCAGGGCATGCAGAGAAGATAGATAAGGATCCACTCCGGACGGAAAGGAATCTGATAATCCCACGCGGTTTCCAGATGGTGAAGCGCGGAAGTATCCAGAAACGGTTCGGTGAAAATATAACAAACGGTCTGAACGCCCAATACGGCTGCCAGACAAATCCACACATAACGCGGGAATTTCTTCAGAATCGCGTCCATTTTTTCACCCCTTTCCCCAAAGACCAAGAGATTATGACACAAAAGAAGGGAAAAGGCAAAACAATCCGGTATCCTTTCGAAATCCGTTGTAAAATGAGGTACAGAAAAGGGAGAACGTTATGGCAAAACGAATTACGCAAACGACTCCGCGGGAAGACGGATTCCGCTGGCCGGCCGAATTCGAACCGCAGCGCCGGGTCTGGATGATCTGGCCGGAAAGACCGGATGTCTGGAGGGATCACGCCTTGCCGGCGCAAAAGGCCTACGCGGAAGCTGCCGAAACGATCGCGCAGTTCACGCCGGTCATCATGGCGGTATCGGAAAAGGAATACGCCCATGCGCGAAGGGTTTTGCCGTCCGGCATCCGTGTGGAAATCGTGGAAAACGATGACGCGTGGATCCGGGATACCGGGCCTACGTTTCTCAAAAACGACGCAACCGGGGAAATCCGTGCGGCGGACTGGACGTTTAATGCCTACGGCGGGTTTTATGACGGATTGTACGCACCGTGGGACAAGGATGACGCCATCGCGCAGAAAGTGTGCGAAATCGAGGAAGCGGATTACTACCGTACGGATGGGTTCGTATTGGAAGGCGGCTCGATTCACGGCGACGGAGAAGGAACCGTTTTGACGACGGAAATGTGTCTTTTGTCTCCCGGCAGAAATCCGCATCTGACCAAAAGACAAATCGAAAAGAAACTGCGGGACTATCTCTCGGCGGAGAAAATCATTTGGATCCATGACGGGATCGACCCGGAGGAAACCAACGGGCATGTCGACGACGTCGCGTGTTTTGCGCGAAGCGGTGAAGTGATCTGTATCTGGACCGACGACGTCCGTCATCCGCTGTACAAGGTTTCTCATGCGGCGTACCGGACGCTTGTTCACGCCAAGGACGCGAAGGGAAGAAGACTGCGCGTGCATA
>CACZNO010000060.1 GCA_902782505.1 uncultured Erysipelotrichaceae bacterium
AGAATGCTGATTGAACATTTCTTCGGTCCCAAAGCCCTGATTGATATTTACGCGACGATTGAATCCGGTTTGATTGCCTACACCGCAAACGGAGATCAGTCAAGATTCTGCCTGAACAACAGCGATTATCTGTATTCGGTTTATGACGCGGAAGGTAATCCTGCGGAAGAAGGAGAATTGAGGATCACCAATTTGTTCCTGAAAGAGTTCCCGATGATCAACTACCGTCAGGGAGACCATGTGAACTTTGTGAAAGGCGAAGACGGAAAAATGTACCTCGGAGCGGTAACCGGCAGAAGTAACGACTACATCATCACGAAAGACGGGAAGAATTTGTCTATATTGCACATTTTCCCGGCGATTGCGGCAGTATATGATTATGTTGCGCAGTACCGGTTTGTTCAGGAAGATTATGACAGCCTGAAACTGGTTCTGGTCCGCAGACCGGATTCCGTCTTATCTGAGGAACAAATCGAAGAAAAACTCCGGGAATCTTTACATAAATACGTGGGAGACACATTACAGTACTCCTTTGAGTGGGTTGATGTGATTCCTGTGGACAAAAATGATAAAATCAGAGTGTTGATCAATAAGATGAAGAGGTAATTATGGAAGATCCCAATGCTTCAAACAAGACAAACGGGAAATATGTCCTATATCTTCTGATCCTGCAGGGGGCGGTTTTGATTCACGCGCTCGCAGGCGTCTTTTCGAAACTGGCGTCAGGACATCCGTTTCTTTCGTGGGATTATTTGCTGCCGTTCGGGACATCGCTGTTTTTAACGTTCCTTTATGCGTTGTTCTGGCAGACAGCGTTAAAGAGAATTCCTTTAATCAGCGCGTTTTTGGGAAAATCGGTCGGAACCGTATGGACGGCACTGTTCGGTGTATTGATTTTCCATGAACAACTGACCGCCGGAAAGATTTTCGGTTTGGTTTTAGTCGTATTAGGCGCGTTACTGGTGGTGACCGGAAATGAATAGACTGGCAGCCGCAATCCTTTTCGAGTTAACGATTGCCGTCTCCGCTTTGCTTCAGGTTCCTTTGAAAAAAGCGGCGCAGAACCCGAAATATAAAGGCATTCATTATTATCTGAATCCGATCGTCATAGCGGTGTACGGATCGTTCTTCGCGATTACGATCATTACAACATTCCTGTTTAAATATGTAGATTTGACATTATCGACGATTTTGTACAAAACCGAGTATATCTTCATTACCGTATTCAGCGTTCTCTTCTTAAAAGAAAAAATCACGAAGAGAAAACTGCTGGGATTTATTGTGATTCTTTGCGGCGTGTTATCGTACGCCTTGCTGTAAAAGGAAAGAGAAATGGGGAAGAAACAGCCGGGATTTTCGTTTTTTCAAAATGAACTTGTTCAGTTTCTGCTGGCGAATCTGACGGTTTTAGCGCTGTTTATCATCACCAGTCAGATATCCTACAGCACGTATACAACGACGGACGACGTGCTTTTGATGCAGCGTCTTTCCGGGTGTTTTAACAGTGCGCCGGTGGATTGGGCTTCGTTTCTGAGTCCGATTGTCTGTAAAGTCGTTGCGGGACTGTACCGGACCTTCCCGGGATACCCGTGGTATGTGATTTTACAGATCGTTTTGATTTTCGCAAGCTGCGTCACGATTCTTTGGTGCATATTGAAAAAATGCCGCGGGAAATATCCGCTGGCACTTGGGTATCTTCTGTTTGCGGTGCTGTACCTTGCCGCTTACGGGTGGGTATTGCTGCGAATGCACTTTTATTATGTCGCCGTAATGGCCGGAGCCGCATCTATTGCGCTGATTCTGACAACGGATTACCGGCAAAAGGCGGAAACCGTTGTTTGCGGTCTTGGAATCGTCTTCTTTGCCGGGGTAACTTTTGCCTATTCGCTGGATATCGGATATGTATTTCTTTGCTACATGCTGCTTGGGATCGTATACCAGGTCATCATGGCGTGGACGGAAAAGAAATCCCGCGTTCTTTCGGTAATCACCGGGTTCGTTTTGATTGCGGTGATCACACTGGCATTCCAGGGATCCCGGATGATTTTCAAATCCGCGAGACTTCAGGTCAACGGAAAAGAATATGTGGAATGGAACACATACCGCGTGAGCTTCTGGGATTATCCGACCGTGGATTATGACGAGAATCCGGAACTGTATCAATCCGTAGGCTGGACAAGGGAATTCTATGCGCTTGCGAAGAAAATGTATTTTATGGACGAGCGTTTTGAGACCGAAGAGTTATCGCAGATCACGACCAAGTTCAATCGTATCCAAATCGTTCAGGAAGACCGCACTCTGCATGATACGCTGGTAACCGGGAAGGCGCTTTTCAAGTCGAACCGCGAGGCAAAAGCTCTGTTCGTTTTGATGTGGGGTCTGCTGGCGGCGTCATTCTTGTGCTTTAAACCGAGAAAAACGCAGGTGTTTAAGCTTCTGGCATCCGTTTGCGCATTCGGCGGCGCAGGAATTCTGTGTCTGTATCTGGCGTTCCGGGGAAGATTCCCGCTGCGTTCTTTTGTGCCGATTGCAGGATTTTGCATCACCTTTATGATCATCAATCTGCTGGAACTGGCGGATTGGAAAATCTGGAAGGAAAAGAAATCAAAGATGGTTACACCGGTAATCACTGTTCTTTGCTTTGTTTTGCTGCTGGGTTCACTTGCGTATTCGATCAGAGGAAGCTATCTGTTCCTGACCAATGAAAAATCGAAGGAATACTACGCGGAGTGCTGGAAAAAGGAGAATACCGTTTACTCCTATGTACAGGAAAACAAGAATAACATTTACATCTATGACCAGGATATGATGGGTACGTATGATCCGTATATGAATCTTCCGGCCGGCTCTCTGTCGAATCTGTTCTGCTGGGGCGGTGCCAGAACGTTTACTGCGGCGTACTACAACCAGCTGCGTTTAAACGGAAGGGTAAGCCTGTATTCCGACGCGTATCTTGATTCGAATGTTTATCTTTTGACTTCTTCCGTGAAAAACGTGAAATTGCTGCTGGCATTCCTGCATGATCAGTACAGTGCGAATGCATGTGTTGTCGTAGATGAGCCGGGAAGTGACGTTCTGGTCTGCAAATACCTGGACAGTTATGACACGGAGGAATGGAAAACCGCCGGAATCAAAAGAGGCTGGTATTATGACGGCGGGAAACTGAAAGAGTTCAAGCCGGAGTGAGGATTCTATGAAAGATCAGGGATTCGGAGGATATCTGCCGTTAGAGATTCCCCAAACAGGATCGTTGTTTGAGCAATACGGCGCCGAAAATGTATACGAAGTCAATACCGGGCGCACAGCGATTTGGTGTGCGCTGAAGAACCTCGGAGTGAATAAGACAGTCATTCCGTTTTATTATTGCCCGGACATCAAGGAAAGCTTGGAAAAAGAAGGCGTCGAAGTCCGGGAATATCGCATCGGAATGGATATGATGCCGATCAATCTTACGGCGGGAGAAGATGAAGCGGTCATACTGGTGAATTATTACGGAATTCTTACGGAGAAAATCCGGAAACTCGCAGAACAGTATCCAAAGGTCATCATCGATCAGGCGCACGGATACTACAGCGAGCCTTTCTTGCGGGAAGGTGTGATGAATGTATATTCGTGCCGGAAATTTCTGGGGGTCAGCGACGGGGGATATCTGATCGGTAAAAACCTGATCAAACCGGAACTGGAAAAAGACGTGTCCTGGCAGCGCACGGTCCATCTGGTGCGCTCCGTTGAGGAGGGCACGGAGGCGGCGTATGCTGAAAGTAAGGTCAGTGAAAGCGAATTGGATTCGTTACGGACCATGTCTGAATTCACACGGAGGATTCTCGCCGGGGCGGACTATCCGGAAATCAAAAAACGCCGGCAGGAAAACTTCCGTTTTCTGGAAGAAGAATTCCGCGGTATACAACAGTTCCATATCGTAGAACCGGAATCCGTTCCGTACATGTATCCTCTGTTACTGGGAAGAGATATCCATAGAGAACTGGTCAAAGAGAAAGTTTATGTCCCGTATTTATGGGCGCCGCTTTTGACAAAAGAGTGGGAAGGAAGCGCTGAACAAATTCTTTCGAAAAATATTGTTCCCTTACCGCTTGATCAAAGATATAATACAGTGGTCCTTCATCGTATGGTGCAGACAGTGAAGGGAATTTTGAATCGATAAACACAGGGTTTTCGGGAATCTCTGTGACGGGCAAAGGGGAGTAGAAGATATGTTAATATCGGTCATTATACCGTGCTATCGTTCGGAAGCAACGATTGAACGGGTCGTCGAAGAGGCGAAAAACGAAATCTTGAAACGGGAGGGTAACGATTATCAGTTTGTGCTGGTGAATGACTGTTCCCCGGATCATACATTTGAGGCGATTCGCCGGATCTGCGAAAAGGATAAAAAAGTCGTTGGCGTCGATCTGGGCAGAAATTACGGTCAGGGAACAGCGAGAATGGCCGGTTTACAATACGTAACGGGAGATGTCGTGGTATGTATGGACGACGACGGACAGCACCCGGCAGATCAGATCTATGCGTTGGTAGACAAGATCACGGAAGGATACGATCTGGTATACGGAAAATTTGTTCATAAAGAAATGTCTTTGTTCAGAAGGTTTTCCAGTTGGGCAAACACATCTCTTCTTGAATTGACCGGCGCGAAAATGAAAGGTATCACGAACTCTCCGTTTTTAGCGTGGAGCCGTTTTTCCGTGGAAGCCTTAAAACAATACAAGAGCCCGTTCCCGTCTTCCGGCGCGTATTTAATGCGCTGCACGAATCGTGTAGTGAATGTGGAGATGGTACAGCGCCACCGTATGGAAGGAAGATCCGGATATACGCTGAAGAAACTGATCAACCTCTGGCTGACGGAATTCACAAATTTCACAACAGTTCCGCTGCGGGTATCGGGAATATTCGGAATGTTCCTGGTCGCTTTGGGCTTTGTAGTATTGATCGCATCCCTGATCGCAAAGGCGGTGAATCCGGCGCTGTCGGTATGGCTGGGTGTGTTATACGGCATCTTGGGAATGCTGTTCGGTGTATTGTTTATGATTTTAGGACTGATGGGGGAATACATCGGGAAGATTTATATGACGGTAAGCGATTTGCCGGTATTTGTACCGCGAACCGTATTGAACGCCAAAGACAAAGAATAAGGAACTACGAATATGCGCTATGAAATGAAATACGGCACGGAAATAAAATCCGTGGAAATTCCGGAAGAAAACGTCCTTCAGGTCATCCTTCCGAGTGATGTCCCGTCCAACACCGATCAAAAGAGAATTGTCAGGGAAGCGCTGGATCATCCGGTCGGAACCGGCAAGATGGAAGACATTTTCGGTGCGAAGGATACTGTCACGATCGTTACCAGCGACATCACCAGACCCTTGCCGTCCTATAC
>CACZNO010000061.1 GCA_902782505.1 uncultured Erysipelotrichaceae bacterium
CCAACATCTTGATCCGGGAATCCCCTTCTTTTTCCGCGTCGATCTGCCACCGCGTATCACTGATGATACGGTGCTGATCGGAAAGGCCTGCGGTTTGGGACGCGTTCGGCTTGATGACTTTCGGTTTTTCCACTTCCAGCGTCAGTGTTTCTTCTTTTCCTAACGCCAGAACGTCTCTCCAGACAAACCGCGTCACGCCGAATTCGTAGAACCCTTTCTGCAGGTACTTCGGGAAATCGTAGAGTTCCTTCAGATCGTTGGCCTTAACGTAATACATGGAGCCGAACTGTAACCCGACCACTGCGACTAAAACCGCAACCGCCGCTTTCCAGCTTCTCGATTTAACCGGTTTGACGATCTTCGTGAAGATGATCCCGAGCACCGGTGCGATCAATAAGGTCCAGTATACCGGCGGCATTGTCTGAATAAACGGAAGAACAAACTGTCCGATCCGTCCTCCGCCGTCTCCGACTGCTTTCCAGGACATGTAGTTGCCCTGGGTATTAAAAAACTGCATTTCCGTGATTGCGTACGCGGCGATGATCAGTCCGAACAGATCCGCCAGCGTATTGCCGACTTTTACGGGCAGAAAACTCAGAACCAGTGCGATTCCAAGACTCAATGTCGCCGTGAACAGAAGAATTCCGAAAAACGGACGGTCCGCAGCCGCGCCGAACTGTAAGAACTTGAACATCAGTTCGGTAGCCATCAGTACCAGGAATAATTTGATAAAGGTATGTAGGAAGAACGATTTAAACTTGAACATATACTCTCCTATTGCATGATCCTTTCGACGGATGAAATACTTTGAACTTTTTTCAGATTGGCGATCAGCACGTCCAGATTCTTTTTGGAAGCTACGCTGACACGCAGTTTGATGAACGCTGTGATCCGGTCTTCCAGGACCTGCGAATTAATGCCGGTCAGGGAGACTTTGCACTGCGAGATGATCGTAACGATATCACTGATCAGGAAGTTACGGTCGGTGCCCGTCAGCAGCAGTTCCGTTTCGTAGGTCTTGCTTTCGGCGGTATCGTCCCATTCTACACTGATTAACCGATCCTGTCCAGCGACATTGGGGCACTCCCGGCGGTGTACCTTCACGCCCTGTCCCTTGGTGATAAACCCGACGATGTCATCTCCGTACACCGGATTGCAGCATCCCGCGAAACTTACCATCATGGAACTGATGCCTTCAACCGATACGCCGATGTTGGAGACGGTCTTGGTCTTTTTGCGGCTGAAGAAACGCCGCAGGCTCGCAACATCCAGTCCGTTGTTCTTCGGTGCGTTTTTATCCTTGGACAAACGTTCCGCAACTTGGGAAAGCGAAACCGACTTCATTCCGAGACCGTATAAAAGCGCATCGTATCCCGAAAGGTTGAAGTGCTGATATACCGGCTCCAGATGCTGTTTATCCAGATATACGCTTTCGTCCATGCCGCGTTTTTTCAGTTCATCCTTCAATAACTGTTCACCCTTCTGGACATACTCGGCGCGTTCCGCTTCCTCTTTCTTCTGTAAGAACTGACGGATTTTATTCCGCGCATGCGCTGTCTTGACGATCTTGAGCCAGTCTTCGCTGGGGCCCGCAGATTGTTTGGACGTCCGGATATTGACGACATCCCCGGTCTTTAACACGGTGTTTAACGGCACCAGAGAACCGTTGACGATCGCCCCGACCGTCGAATTCCCGATGTCGGTGTGAATACGGTACGCAAAGTCGATCGGCGTTGCCCCGTTGGGAAGGTCGATGACTCTGCCCTTGGGAGACATGACGTATACGTTCGCCTCGAAAATATCCCGCTGCAGAACGTTCATATAATCTTCCGGCGTCGATTCGTCGACATCGTCCGATAACGACATCAGATTGCGGTACCACGCCAGTTTTTCTTCGATTTCCTTCTGTTCTTCTCCCGCGTTATACCGGATGCCTTCTTTATAGCGCCAGTGCGCCGCGACGCCCAGTTCCGCGACCCGGTCCATCTGTTCGGTGCGGATCTGCACCTCAAAGATGTTCTCGTCCGCGACGATCGTCGTGTGCAAGCTCTGGTACATGTTCATCTTCGGCATCGCGATGTAGTCTTTCAAACGTCCCGGGATCGGGTGGTATTTCGCGTGAATATAGCCTAAGATTTCGTAACAGTTCAATTCCGTCTTCGTGATGATACGGATGGCGTACAAGTCCAGAATCTCGTCAAAGCGCTTGTTTTTGGTGACCATCTTGCGGTGGATGCTGTAAAGATGTTTGGACCTTCCGAAAATACGGAACTGGAAATGATGTTCCTCCAGCAATTCGCTGATTTCCCGGATCATCTTCTGCACCAACGCATTGCGCTCTTCCTTGCGGACTTCCACCAGATGTGCGATCTCATGGTACGCATCGGGTTCCAGATAGAAGAAACAGAGATCTTCCAGTTCGTTTTTGATTTCGCTCATACCTAAGCGATGCGCGATCGGCGCATACACTTCCAGGGTTTCCGAAGCGATCTTGATCTGTTTTTGCCGCGGCATATACTGCAGGGTGCGCATGTTGTGCAGACGGTCCACCAGTTTGATCAGAATGACGCGGACGTCTTTTGCCATCGCGATGAAAATCTTGCGGTGATTCGCCGCCAGATATTCCTTTTCATCCTTGAACTGCAGGTTTCCGATCTTGGTGACCGCTTCTACTAACGAGGTAATTTCACTTCCGAAGCGCTCGGTCATCTCCTCATGCGAAACGCCGCAGTCTTCCATTACGTCATGTAATAATCCCGCGGCGACCGTTTTCGGACCGGAACGCAGAGTTTCCAGAATGTACCCGACCGCCACAACGTGCACCAGGTACGGTTCCCCGCTTTTCCGGAATTGCCCTTCATGTTTTTCTTTGGCGTAATCAAAAGCCCGGTGAATCAGATCCATCGATTCTTCGGAAAGATATTTGCTGCCTTCTTCAAACAGCATTTCGTTGGTGATCGTAATTTCTTTCATACGCGCAACATGAAAAGCGAAGTACAAACTTCGCCTTCTATTATAAACGATTTTTTCCGGAATCCCAAAAAAAGTTATAGTGCTTTAACCTCCCGCGTCCTTTCTTTTTCCTCCTTCGCATAGAAAAAGACCGGTTTCCGCACGCGGGTTTCCGGTCTTGAATTGGATTATTCGCCTTCGTATTCCATCAGGGTATACACGTCGTATCCCTTTAACGCTTCACGGCCCTTCAGGTCGACTAATTCGATGCAGAATCCGCATCCGACCACTTCGCCGCCTAAGCGTTCAATCATATCGATCGTCGCCTTGACGGTGCCGCCGGTCGCCAGAAGGTCATCAATGATCAGAACTTTCTGACCGGGCTTGATGCCGTCCTTGTGCATATGAAGCACATTGGAACCGTATTCCAGTTCATATTCGCAGCTGATGGTTTCTCTCGGAAGTTTGCCCGGCTTTCTGACCGGAACGAATCCGATTTTCAGATTGTACGCAATCGGGCATCCGAAGATGAATCCGCGGGATTCCGGTCCTACGATAACATCCGCACCGACTTTTACCGCGTATTCCGTCAATAAACGGCACGCTTCGTGGAACGCTTCTCCGTCCTGCATCAGCGGAGTAATGTCTCTGAACAAAATACCTTCTTTCGGGAAACCCGGAATCGACGCAATGTAATCTTTTAAATCCATGTAATGATCCTCCTGAACAGGTATATTATAATGCAAAATCGCTTGTTTCACTATCTCATTTCAAGATTTTGGAAAGACGCAGCACAAAACTTCTTTTTCCCCGGAACCATTCTTCATCCAGTTTGCCGATATAGGATACCGTTTTGCGTCCCGCCTCGTCCGTGATCCTGTCTTTTTCAAAAGTCAATGCCGACATCCCGTTATGGAACACCCATTTCTTATACTGCGGATTCCCCAGTTCTCTTTCAAAGAACACTGCCGGATTTTCCAGCATCACATACGGCAATTCGCATCCCATTCCGTACGGACGGTATTGAAATAATTCCTCCAGTTCTTCCGAAGAGAGATCTTCCTCGTTTAAAACCACCGCCGGTACTTTTACCTCCGGCACCGTGATATCAAGGCTCTGAAAATAATGACGCACTTCCTCCAGATGTTCCAGCGGGAAAGAAAGACCTGCGGCCTGGGGATGTCCCCCGTATGCGCTCAAAAGAGGCGCGACCGGTTCCAAAATCTCCATGACGTTCAATCCTTCCGGAGCGCGTACGCTTCCGACAGCTTCATCCCCTTTGCGTCCCGCCGCCAGGACCGGTTTACGGTATTCTCCGGAGATATGCGCCGCGGCCAGCCCCACGATTCCCGGATAGAAATCTTCATGATAAACAAACGGGAAAGGATCCTTCAGTTCCTCCGCGTGAATCGACGCGATCATCTGTTCGGTCCTTTCACGGCGTTTACGGTTGATTTCCATCATATCCCGGCTCATCTTCCAAAGAACTGCCGGATCATCTTCCGAAAGATATGTTACGACGCGGTTGGTTTCGTTTCCTTCCGCCAGCCTTCCCACTGCGTTCAGCTTGGGAACGATCTGAAAAGCGATATCCGTTTCGTTGTACGGAGGTTCTTTCTTCGCAATCAGATTCCTTAAAGCCGGCATCGGTTCCCTGCGGAAGGATTCGAGTCCTTTTCGCACGATCACACGGTTTTCCCCGCGCAATTCCATCATATCCCCGATCGTGGCGCACATGGCCAGCTGTAAAAACGGCGGATCGTTTTCCTTTCCGAAGGTCCGTGCCAGTTCGTACGCGCACCCCGCGCCGCATAACCAGCTTTTTCTTCCTTTGGCAAC
>CACZNO010000062.1 GCA_902782505.1 uncultured Erysipelotrichaceae bacterium
CGTAAACCGTCGCGGCGTTCATCGTATGACCGCTGGGAAACGAGTAGCCGGTGGCCGTCGTCATGGAGTTGCCGTAAGGTATGATCCTGGGATCGCGGATCCAGGGACGGCACGCGCAAAACGTGACTTTCAATACCCCGTTGACCAACCGGTTGGCACTCCAGCCCAAAAGAAGAAATGTGCCGAGTTCCTTATGAATGCACCAGTTTGACACTCCCCACGGATGAATCCGGGGGATTCTTGCTTCAACCACCACTGCGTTCGTTAGAACGTCTTACACGATGTCCGCAAGCGTTTATTCCCGTGTGCCCCACGGTATTTGCTTTAGTTTGTTTAAGAGGCTAACACCTCTAAGCCTTTGTTCAGAATATTGATCGCTGCGTTTCGATCTCTGTCATGAGTTTTGCCACATACCGGACACGTCCATTGGCGGATCGCAAGATCTTTGACCAATGGGTTTTTGTATCCGCAGTTCGAACAAGTCTGACTGCTCGGATAAAACGTAGGGACTTTTACTACACGTCCCCCTCTTTCCGCAGTCTTGTAGTCGAGCAGACGGAAAAACTCTCCCCATGAAACATCAGAGATCGACTTTGCTAAATGGTGATTGTGAAGCATTCCTTTCACATTCAGTTCTTCTACGCACACTACTTGGTTTTCGTCAGCGAGCTTTGTCGTAACCTTGTGAAGGAAGTCGCTTCGTATATTTGCGATCTTTTCATGTTGTATCGCGACCCGTATCCTCTGTTTGTTTCGGTTGTTCGATCCTCTCTGCTTGCGCGAGAGTCTTCTCTGTTCGCGGATGAGTTTCTTCTCATGCTTGGAATAGGTCTTAGGGTTGGAGACCGTGTTTCCGTTGCTGTCGGTATAAAACTCTTTGATCCCTACATCGATCCCGATCAGACAGCCTGCATTCGTTCGGACTGTTTCTTTCATTTCCACACAAAGTGAGATGTAGTATTTCCCGCTTGCGCTCTTGGACACGGTCGCATTTAAAATTGTTCCCTCAAACGGTTGAAGGCCTTTGTACTTTACGAGTCCGATCTTTGGGATCCTGACTGCGTTTCCGACGATGCGGATCCCGTTTCCCTGGTTCCTCGTTCGGTAAGATTGCCGGTTATGTTTTGAGTGGAACTTCGGAAATCCCGCATTCCCTTTGAAGAAGTTCTGATATGCTCTGTCAAGATTACGTAACGATTCCTGCAGCGCCATACTGTCCACTTCATTGAGCCAAAGATGATCTTCGTCACGTTTCAACTCGGTGAGAAGATGAGCCGTCTTGTTGTAAGAAAGAGATGTCTCATCTTCCTTATACGAACGGACTCGCTCGGCAAGAAAATGATTGTATACGAAACGACAGGAGCCGAATGTTTTGTTCAGGGTCTCCTGTTGTTCGATCGTCGGATAGAGTCTTGCCTTGATCCCTTTCTGCATAGCGCTACTCCCTCTGAGAGGTCTTCTGACTCTCGATATACTGTTTCACGACAGAAAGCGGTGCGCCGCCTACAGTGGACACGAAGTAACTGTTCGTCCATAGAGTAGGCAGTTTCGTAGTCAGATGTTTAAACTCAGACCTGAGAAGACGCGAACTGACCCCCTTGATCGTTTTGATCGCCTTGTGGATCCCAAACTGTGGATCTACTTCAAGGAGGAGGTGAACATGATCGGGCATGATCTCCATCTCTAAAAGATCGATGCCGTGCTCAGCACAGACATTGATCACGATCTCTTTCAGTCTTGATTCGACATCGCCTACCAATACTTTTCGTCGGTACTTAGGGCAGAAGACGACATGGTATTTGCAGGAATATACGACGTTATTATTACTCTTGTATTTCATACATGTATTATACCATATATTGACATCTAATACAACTAGACGCCCGCTGTATCCCCATGGCTAAAGCCAGGGGTTTTAGCGGTGTCGTTTTGATAAACGTCATCTTGGAGAAGAAATCCGCCAGAATCGCACCGATTTCGTTGCGGAATTCCTGTAAAATTAAAAGAATATCAATGTCCATAAACATTCCCTCTTATCGTTTCGCGAAGTATTCTTCCCGCGTCAATTCGAGATGCACGATTCCGTCTTCCCTGCGGGTTTCGCGAAACCCGGCACAGGTATGAATACGGTATGCGGCGCCGCGCGCTGTCTCAAAATCATTTTGAAGACAGGATACCCCATCGATGCGGAAAGCATGATCCAGCAATAATTCCAGTCCCTGTTTCCCGTATCCCTTTCCGCGCTGCGGCGCGTAGATGACGATTCCCATATCGCATACACCCGGAGATGCGCTTTGATGATAGTTCACATCTCCTACAAATGCGCCGTCCGCTTTCCTCCGTAAGAAGGCATAAAACCGTTCAGGCTCTTTTCCGATCCAGAAAGCCTGGATATCTTCCCATTCTTTATCGGCGTCCGGGATACAGCCCTGCGGAGGAAACCACGGCGCGTTATACGCCATCGTCGCGGGATCCGTCATCATTTTTACATAGAACCAGCCGTCTTCCGGCCTCGGCACGTAAATCTCCAATTCCCGTACAAGTTCCATGAAGACGTGCTCATCCGTGATCCGGTATGTACGGAAACCGCACTTTTCATATACCCGGATCGCCCGCGGATTGTAAGGCCGGGTTCGAAGGACGATTCTGGATAATCCGAGATGATCCATGGCGTAGGCGGTAAACGCCCTGACCGCTTCCGTTCCGTACCCCTGATTCTGTTTTACCGCCGTCAATGCGATCCCGAGTTCTCCTTCCCGGCTGTCCGGGTTCATCAGTTCGATATTTCCGATGAAATCCCCGGTTTCCTTCTCGATCATCGAGAAAACAAACGCCTTCATTGCGAGTTTTTCCCGTACCCAGGCGATTTCCTGTCCGGCGGTATACGATTTATGCGAACCTCCGAGAAACCGGTTGACATTCTCGAAGTCATTGACCATGACGAGATAATCGTTCACGAACCGTTCCGAAACATTCATAAAACAAATCCGTTCCGACGCAAAAACCGGAATCTGTTCTTTCTCTTCCGATGATGGTTTTTCCAAAGAAGCGTTCCGGTTTTTCATAATGGCCTCCGTGTCCCCTTTTTTCCTGATTATACGGGTCTTTATAAAAGAAAACAACCCCGGTACGGAGTTGTCTCGGCACACGAGAAATACCCGGTTATTCTTCCGGATGATCTTTTTCGCCGGAAGATGCCGCCTTCATTTTCCCGTATAGTTTTGCGGTAATAAAGACGATCACGGCAGTCCACAAAGCCGCCCATACCTCGACCGTCCAAAGCGGCACCACGCCTCTTTGGCTAAGCGCGGGAAAGGTATCCATCAGCATATGCAGCACAATGGCCAAAAGCAGATAGGCCTTCTTCGATTGGACAACGCTGTAATAAACGATAACCGTAAGTCCGATATGCATAAGCATTGCCAGTAGACGCTCGATGACGTTGATAGCCATCATGCCGTAATCAAACGCGGCGGCTGCCTGAACGACCGGAAGTGCGGCAGCGGCAGTTTCTTCTGTGATCTTCAATGCCGCAAGAGCGTTTTCCGTATTCCCCGAAGAGAACAGGTTCGCGACAACAAGATATGTGATCATTGACGGAAGAATCACCGCCAGGATCTCGATTCCCCCGTGTCCGATCCCGTACATCACCGCATTTTCACGGGTGCGGTTTTTCTTCATGATGTACTTCAAAACGATATACCGTCCGCATTCTTCAAAAACACCGGCCATAGTGATTCCATACAGTACGTACGCGGCCGTGTTTTCATTTATGAATCTTGAAACCGGATTATCCGCGATAATACAGAAATAATGTACACCCAGTTCCAGTACCCTGGCAGAAACCATGAACCCTAAAGCGCCGGCAACAAGCCAGATGATCCTAGTCTGTTTTTTGTGTTTCCTGCGCCAGCAGATAAAGAAGCTTACAGGGATGGCGATCATCAAAATGACGGTGATGATCAGGGACGGAATGCTGCTCTTTCCGATCACGATATTTTCAAATTCCGTCATTGTCCGTCACCTCCCCATACTTCTACGCAGAATCCTTTGTGACCGCATTGCGTACAGGTAAGTTTCCGCGCAACGGGAGTATGATTTGCCCAGAACGCTTCCTTAAATCTTGGCGTGAATACCTCATGACATTCCGGACAGATGTATTTCACATGACGGAAATAATACCGGCTGACAACCGTACCCCAGGGAATCGACAGCGCTACCCAGACTAAAAACGGCCACCAGATGCCCTTGACGATCCAAAAAACGATGGAAAACCATTGCAGAGCTGTAATCGGAATCCCGGACAGAATCATTATCCGGCGCATTCTTTTCAGTTTTTTCTTGCCTTCCATTATTACGGCTATGTCCCCGATTGATTCGAGGGAGAACACTGTCCGGCTTTTCAGTCCGCTCTTCAGTTCGCGCAGTTTTTCAAGTTTTTCCTGTTTCTCCGTGATCTCTTCCGCAAGAATATTCTCCTGTTGTTCAACCAGCAGAGAGATCACTTTTTCGGGATGTTCTTCCTTCAGGATCTGCGAAATAGCGTCGATGGGAAGGTCCAGTTCCCGTAAGAAACAGATGATCTTCATGCGCTTCAGATCATCTTCCGAATAAAGCCGCCTTCCGCCTTCTGAGAGCCCGTTCGGAATCAAAATACCCCGGGTATCATAATACTGAACTGTTCGAACCGTGACGCCGCAAAGCTTCGCAAGCTCTCCCGTCGTATACTTTGACATAGCCTTCACCTCCTTTCGCCATGGATTTTAAAACATGAC
>CACZNO010000063.1 GCA_902782505.1 uncultured Erysipelotrichaceae bacterium
GCCCGCAACAACGCAACCTACGAAAGCGGGGAACGCCAGGCCATGGAAATGTATTACATCGATCATCAGGGGCTTTGGTTAGACATCAAGATCTTCTTTAAGACGATCGTTTCGGTATTCAAAAAGGAAGGCGCGAAATAAGACGCATGAAAAACGGAAATCCCTCCATCAAGAAGAATTTCTTCATGAACGCCGTCTTAGCGATGTCGTCCTTTCTTTTTCCTTTGATCACGTTCCGGTATGTAACCGGGGTCTTATCGACAGACGGATACGGGAAAGTGCACTTCGCGATTTCCGTTATCAATTACTTCTCCATGGCGGCGCAGTTAGGGATTCCGACGTATGGGATCCGGGCATGCGCGGCGGTACGGGACGATAAGGAAAAACTCTCGCAGACGGTGAAAGAACTGTTGGGAATCAATCTGGTGACCTGCGTGATTTCGTATGCCGTTTTGGCTGTTGCGGTATTCACGCTGCGGCGGTTTGCGGATATCCGGATCTTGATGGCGATCGTTTCCGTGACGATTCTTTTGAACGCCATCGGTATGGAGTGGTTATACAAGGGCTTGGAAAAGTATACCTACATCACGGTGCGGTCTTTGATCTTCAAGGCGATCGCGCTGGGCGGGTTGTTTTTGCTGGTGCGGGAAGAAACCGATTATCTCGCGTACGGGTTTATCGCGATTTTTGCCGCCGGGGCTTCCAACGTGCTGAACTTCATCAACGCGCGGAAGTATATTACCGTTACGAACAAACCGCTGGACTGGAAACGGCACATGAAGCCGATTTCCGTGTTTTTCGCCATGTCCGCCGCAACGATCATCTATACCAATCTGGACGTGGTGATGCTGGGATTTATGAAGACCGATACGGATGTTGCCTATTATGAAGCCGCTATCAAGGTCAAAAGCGTTCTTGTGAGCGTCGTAACTTCCTTGGGAACGGTATTATTGCCGCGGGCGTCGTATTACATCAAAAACCGGATGTGGGACAAATTCGATGAAATTTCGGAAAAAGCCGTAAACTTCGTAGTCATTGCGGCATTCCCGCTGGCGGTGTATTTCACGATGTTCGCCAAGCGCAGTCTGTTCTTCCTGTCCGGCGAGAAATACGCGCCGGCCATCGTACCGATGATGATCCTGATGCCGACGCTGCTTCTGATCGGAATCACGAATATCCTCGGCATGGAAATCCTGGTTCCGCTCGGAAGGGAAAAGGATGTGCTGTACTCCGTGAGCGCCGGGGCCATAACCGATCTGGTTTTGAACGCGTTTTTGATTCCGCGATACGCGTCGACCGGTGCCGCCATCGGCACATTGAGCGCAGAAGCGGTCGTATTGATCGTGCAGCTCTGGTTTGTACGGGATAAGATCCGGGATCTGTTCGGTCCGGTCCGGTACCCGGCGGTGTTTGCGGCTTTGGCAGCCGGCGCTGCGGTTTCTGCGGCGTTTATCTTCATCGATATGCACAATTTCCTTGCGCTGGTGTGCTCGGCAATTCTGTTCTTCGGGGCCTATGCGGGAGTATTACTGGCGCTGAAAGAGCCGATGATGCGGGAAATCTTCCGGACCGTCGTAAAGAAACTTTGGAAGAAGGACGTGTTCCCGTCATGAACGCTGAAGATCTGAAAAAATGGCACGCGGAAGAACTGGATGTGCTGAAGAAATTCGCGCGGATCTGCGATGAACTGGACCTGCCGTATTTTCTTGCCGGAGGCACTCTTTTGGGAGCTGTACGCCACCAGGGGTTTATTCCCTGGGATGACGACGCGGATGTGTTCATGCCCCGTCCTTCGTACAACAAGCTGCTGGAAGCGATGAAAACGTACGAACTCGGGGATGCATACCGTTTTCTGACCTATGAAAACACCGAGGATTACCGTTACCCTTGGGCGCGGATGATCAGCCTGAATATGAAAATCATCAACCGTTCCGCCAATATTCCGCGCATTGAGCACGTCTGGGTCGACATCATTCCGCTGGACGGATTGCCGGATCACCGCGGCGAACGGTATCTTCACAAACGTTCCCTGAAAGTGTACCGGGATCTCAACAACCTGATCCAGTACGATGAACTGGTCGATCAGACAAGCCGCCGCGGAAGATTCGGAAAAGCCAAACTGAAAGCTTCCGGTCTGGTGCACGGGGCGTTTCATTCCGCGGATTACCGCAACGCCTTACGTAGAATGACGGAGGAACTGGAAGACTATCCCTTTGACTGGGGAAAAGAAGTCATCAATTTCGCGGAAACCAACGATTTCAAGGAGATTTTCCCGCGGAAATGTTTTGAAGAAACTGCCTATTATCCGTTTGAGGATACCTATCTGGCCGGACCGAAAGATTATGATACGGTCTTGCGGATTCTCTACGGCGACGCCTATATGGACCTGCCGCCTGCGGAAAAACGCTACGAGAACGATTGCGAACTGGTCGTGGAGACCTGGCGCAAATAAGGAAAGGAAGAACCCTATGTCCGAACCAAAGATCACGGTGATCATCGCTGCGCATAAAGCCTACCGGATGCCGGAAGATCCGATGTACCTGCCGTTACAGGTCGGAGCTTCCGGAAAGGAATCCATCGGTTTTACGCGGGACGATACCGGTGAAAACATTTCCGTCAAGAATCCGTTCTACAGCGAGCTGACCGGTTTATACTGGGCTTGGAAAAATCTGGACGCGGATTATGTCGGATTGGTCCATTACCGCCGGCATTTCACCCTTTCCGCCGGGCATTTTAAAACCGCGGACGAAAAGTTTGCGCATGTCCTGAAAGAAGCCGAAGCCCGGAACATTCTGGAAAAGACGCCTGTCATCGTCCCGAAGATGCGGAAATACTACATTGAGACCCTGTACGATCATTACCGTCATACGATGTACGTGGAACCGCTGGACCTTGCCGGGGAAATCCTGAAGACCCGGTATCCGGAATACGCGGAAGCCTTTGAGAAACTGAAAACGCGCACGTCGGCGCATATGTTCAATATGATGATCATGCGGAAGGATCTTCTGGATGAATACTGCGGATGGCTGTTTGACATTTTGGAAGAGCTGGAAGAGCGCACCGCGGGGAATTCCTATGACGCGTTCCACGCACGCTTTTTCGGAAGAGTGTCAGAATTATTGTTGGATGTATTCCTGGAAGTGCGCGGGTATCCCTATACGGAAGTACGCGTTCTGGACATGGAAAAAGTCAACTGGATCAAAAAAGGAGGCAGTTTCCTGTTGGCGAAACTGTTCGGACGGAAATACAAGAAGAGTTTCTAGAAAAAAACGCTCCGGAACCGGGGCGTTTTATCATGCGTTTATTTTCGGCTCAGCCGGGCCCCATCCGGAAGGCTTCTTCCAGATCGGAAGGGAACTGGTTTTCTCTGACAGATTTTTTGTGTTCTTCGTTGAAACCGGCCGTGTTGTATTTGCAGTAGTCCGCTACCTGCAGGGTATCGCAGCAGGCATATACTTCCGCTGATCCGTTCAGCAGAATCGTTTTCATAAGTGTTCCTTAGTCCTTGATCATGAAGAGATAATCCTTGGCATAACGGTTTTTCGACAACAGCGCGATGATCGGGAAACTGGCGCCTACCGATACGATCAACAGGAAGAAGAACTTGAGGACCGGATTCCAGGCGGTAAGGTCTGCGCTCCAGACGATCAGTTCCATGATCACGATGTGCACGAAGTACACCGCGAACGCCGATTTTGAAATATAACGGAAGAATTTTGCCGCACCTTCGAGTTTTGGACCGTCATGCCGGATCAGGACAAACAGAATCGCGGACAGGGCGAAGATCGTCGGGGAGAAATAATCCAGAAGATATTCGACCGGCGCGCGGTATGCCTTCAGCTGGTATACGACCGCAAAAGCGAACAACGCGATCCAGACGATCCGCAAAAGGACGGGTTTGATTTTCTTCAGATCGATCTTCGAAAGATAATATCCCGCGAGAATGTACAGAAGATACATGGAGAATACGTCGGCGGACTGTAAGGAGAAATAGAAACTGTATTTGGTTTCAAAGACCGACAAAAGTCCGTTGAACGAAGGCATGAAGAAGGAACTGACAAATACGATCAATGCGGGGATCCATAAGGCTTTGGCGTAACCTTTTTTGATCCAGACAGCGATGGCCGGCAGAATCGTATACAGCGGAATAATCATCAGCATATACCATAAGCTGTCAAAGGTATTCTGGTTCACGAAGCACAAAGTCATGAAGAAGCGCTGGATCAGTTTGGGAACGGAGAGAGTCCGTAAGACGGAGTCCGGATTTCCGAAATACGTCACCCAGAACATGATCGCAAACCAGATTTCCGTGGTAATCAGAAGATGAAGCCAGTTGTGCCTGTAGAAGTTTTTCCACTGGTCCTTCGTGTCAAAGGATTTGTTCAGGATCAAGGCTCCGGTGATCATTAAGAAAAGCGGTACGCCGAAATGACTGATGACGGTAGCCAGGGATTTGAATACGTTGACTGCCATGGAATAGCGGGTGAAATCGAGATACTGTTCGTGGTAGTTGGCGAATGAGCGGTTCGCCGCGTGGTTCATTGAGATGAACACGATCGCCGCAGCGCGGGCTGCGTCGAGATAAACGATGCGCGGTTTTTTGTCCATAAGAAATTCCCTTTTCTTTACGTACTATTATAGCGATGATTTCGGACTGTGGTAAGACAAAACGACGGTTTGCGAAGATCCCGGACGTCTTTTGGGGACGGGTTGGACAATATTTGTGCCGAAATCCTCGCTAAAACAGATATAATAAAACTGATAAAGGACGGATACGAAGATGAAATCATATGATACTCTGATCGTCGGAAGCGGCTTATACGGCGCGGTCTGCGCTTATTGTCTTACCAAAGCGGGAAAGAAGGTCCTGGTCGTCGACAAGCGTCCCCAGATCGGCGGAAACGTCTATACCGAAGAAACCGAAGGCATCATCGTGCACAAATACGGAGCCCACATTTTCCATACGAACAATAAGGAAGTATGGGAATTCGTGAACCGTTTTGCGGAATTCAACCGGTTCACGAATTCGCCGGTTGCGAACTATCATGGGGAAATTTATTCGCTTCCCTTCAACATGTATACCTTCAACAAGATGTGGGGCGTCGTGACGCCGGAAGAAGCGAAGAAGAAAATCGACGAACAGAAACGTGCGGCGGGAATCACGGAACCGCGAAACCTCGAGGAACAGGCGATTTCCTTAGTCGGTACGGACATCTACGAAAAACTCGTCAAGGGCTACACCGAGAAACAATGGGGCCGGGACTGTA
>CACZNO010000064.1 GCA_902782505.1 uncultured Erysipelotrichaceae bacterium
GGTGTCCCGGCGCGGGAAAGAGCTGGTTTTCACGGCTTTTAAGAGACCGGACGGGAATCCCGTTATACTATCTGGATCAGATTTGGCACAATCCCGACCGCACGCATGTGCCCGAGGAAGTTTTTCAGGCAAAAGTGTCAGAGATCCTGGAAAAGGAGACCTGGATCATTGACGGAAACTACGTCAGCTCTTTGGAGAAACGGCTGAAATACTGCGATACGGTCTTCTATTTCTGTTTCAGTACGGAAGAGTGCCTGGCCGGCGCCCGCCGCCGGATCGGTACGGTGCGGGAAGATCTTCCCTGGAGTGAAACCGAACTGGATCCGGTGTTTGCGGAATACATCCGGACCTTTCATGAGAAGATTACGCCGAAAACCGAGAAACTGCTGGAAAAAACGAAAGCGCAGGTGATCCGGTTTTATGACCGGGAAGAAGAAAACAAATATATCCGGGAAAACCTGGGAGGTGAATAAATGAAATCGAAATACAGTACCGAAAGCAGGATTCTGCCGGGAGCCTGTGACGCATCCGCGCGCTTAGGCATCCCCGACACCTTTGAAGTATTGATGGATCTGGCTACCGAGCATGCGGATCTTTTAGGCATCAGCGCGGTATCGCCGAAGATGAAAGGCTTATTCTGGATCACGGCGAAAACGAGAATCCGTTTTTATAAGCGTCCGGCGATGATGGAAAAAGTGACCCTGGAAACCTGGCCGGAAACTCCGGGAAGAGTCAAGTGCAACCGTTCCTACCGGATCTTACAAAACGGAAATACCGTGATCGAGGGAAAGACGGAATGGGCATTATACGACATCCGGGAAAAGCGGCTGACTTCCGCATCGAAAGTATATCCGGAAGATCTGGAGTGGGAAGAAGATCCGGTGCTGCCGGAAGGATTCACCCGGATCACGGAAGATACGGAAGAGGAACACCGGTTCGCGTCGTATACCGTGGCTTCGACCGACATCGATCTGGGAGGCCACATGAACAACGTCGCCTATGTCCGTATGATCGCGCGTCTTTTCCCGTTTGCCGAATGGAACCGCATGAACATCGAAGAAGCGGAAGCGATTTACCGCGCGCAGTGTTTCGAGAAGGAAACCCTGACGGTATACCGGAACGTATCCGGAACGGAAGAATTCTTCAACGCCGTCAAGGAAGACGGCACGACCGCGTTTCAGATGCGCATCAAAAAAGGCGGTCAAGCACAATGACAGACGAAGAGAAAATCCGGAAAACCGCATGTTTCCTGAAGGAAAAACTGGCGGAGAACCCGTATTATTCCTCCCATGAGTCCGCATACCGTTACCGGATCGAACACTCGCACCGGGTGGCAAAGATCGGCAAAACGATTGCGGAAAAAGAAGGGCTTGACGTATGTGCGATGGTTGTCGCGTGCTTATTGCACGATGTTGCGTATTGCAAGGAATTCCAATCCGAAAACGACTGGCTGAATCACGGAAGAAGATCCGCGGCGATTGCGCGTCCTTTCATCGAAACGTTGGGCTTTGATGAAAAAACGAAGGCGGATATCCTGTTCGGGATCGCGATCCACGTCGACGATGAAAGCGATTTTGCGGGAGAGCGCACCGTGTTTGCCGAAACGATCGGGGAAGCCGACAACATCGATAGGTTCGGAGCGTACCGGATCCATGAAAATCTCGCCGCATGCGGATTTCTGGAGATGAGTACGTCCGAGCGGAAGGAATATCTCGGGAAGTCGATCGCGAAACTGGAAAACTGTCTGAACATCGGGTTTTCGACGGAAACCGGGAGAAAACTCTGGGAAGATGCGATCGGATTTTATCTGGAATACCTGAAGAGACTGGAGCACCAGATAAGACAGAGTGAATTTGTGAATGTATAATGAATAGAAAAGAAAGGAGTGGATGAAATGCTGGAAAAGAAAAAACTGGAACAGTATTTGACCCTTTGCGTAGATTCCGCGGCGGATTTTGCGGAAATCTACGAGGAAGAAGAGGTCTCGGAGAGCCTGTCGATGTTAAACGGGCTGGTACAGGATGCCAACCGGGTTTTGACCGCAGGCGTGGGAATCCGGTTATACAAAGGCGTACAGACCGTGTATGCGTATTCCAACGAGACGAATGACGAAGTTCTTTTACCCCTGATCGAGGATCTCCGGGAAGCCATCGGAAAAGGAGAAAAGAAAGAACCGGTCCGTTTGACGCGGAAAGAATATGAAAACCGTCATCCGGTAAGAATTGATTTTGAGAATGTTTCGCTGGAGGAAAAAGCGGGATACTGCCGGAAGGCGTCGGACGCTGCCTTTGCGTACGATCCCCGGATCGTCAAGGTTCAGGCAGGATTGCTGAATGTGAAACAGAAAGTACAGATTTCCAACAGCGACGGCCTTCTGATTAACGATACCCGGGTACGCACGAGAATGACGACCGACGCGTTTGCGAAGGAAGGCGATAACTTCCAAAGCGGCGCCGACCGTCCGGGTGCCGGCATGGGA
>CACZNO010000065.1 GCA_902782505.1 uncultured Erysipelotrichaceae bacterium
ATTGTCGGTACGCCGAACTGGTCCCAGGACGTCAACATTGCGGCTGACGATCCGCTTTCCTACGACAACATTATGTATACGATGCACTTCTACAGCGCGACGCACAAGGAAGAACTCCGTCAAAAGACAAAGTACGCTTTGGACAAGGGACTGCCGGTATTCGTGACCGAGTTTGGGATCTGCGCGTCTTCCGGCGGATTGCCTCGCGATATTCCGGAAGCGGATGTCTGGATCGATTTCCTCGAACAGAACGGAATCAGTTACGTCATGTGGAATTTTTCGAAAAGCGGAGAAGCCTGCGCGGCGTTGAAAGCTTCCTGTATCAAACTGGACGGCTATATCCCGGAAGAGGATTTTTCCGAAACCGGCATGTGGTTATACAATACGATCCGCACCCGGACCGGTGAATGACAAGATGAAACCCCATAAGGGGTTTTTTCGTAGTATGATATACGCATGAAACGTCTCGCCGTCTACCTTAAAGGATACGAAACACAAAGCGTTCTGGCCCCGTTGTTCAAACTGATCGAGGTCGTTTTTGACTTGATCGTGCCTTTAGTGATCGCACGGATCATCAACGAGGGAATCGCAAACGCGGACACCGGATTTATATTCCGGCAGTTTTGTTTCCTGTTGGGACTGGCGGCGATCGGGCTGGCCTGTTCCCTTTGCGCCCAGTATTTCTCCGCGAAAGCCAGCGTCGGCTTCGCGTCGAGAGTCCGCCAGGCCCTATTCGATCATATTCAGACGCTATCCTACAGCGAACTGGACGCCGTCGGCACGAATACCCTGATCACCCGTCTGACTTCCGATATCAATCAGATCCAGACCGGACTGAACCTGACTTTGCGGTTACTGCTGCGCAGTCCGTTCATTGTGTTCGGCGCGATGGCGATGGCGTTTACGATCAACGTGCGCTGCGCCTTGATCTTCCTGGCAGCGATCCCGGTTTTAGGGGCCGTTGTGTTCGGAATCATGTTCGTGACGATTCCGTTATTCAAAAAAGTTCAGGCGTCATTAGATAAAGTTCTCGGAAAAACACGGGACAATCTGACCGGCGTGCGTGTGATCCGGGCCTTCCGCCGGGAAGACGACGAAGTGCGCGCTTTCGACGAAGCCAACCGCGCCTACACCGGAACCAGCCTGAAAGTCGGAAGGATCTCCGCCCTGATGAATCCGCTGACTTACGCCTTGATCAACATCGCCACGGTGCTGCTGATCCGCCAGGGAGCTTTGGAAGTACATCTTGGAAACATTGCCCAAGGAGATGTGGTCGCGTTATACAACTACATGGCCCAGATCATCGTGGAACTCATCAAGCTGGCGAACCTGATCATCACGATCGATAAATCCTTAGCCTGCGCTTCCCGCGTATCCGCCATTCTGGATATCGAACCGGGTCTCAGCTATCCGGAAACCACCGCAAAGATCCCGGCTGAAGAAAAAGGCCTCGTGGAATTTGATCACGTGTCGTTCCGTTACAGCGGTTCCCCGGATGACGCCATCGCGGATGTTTCCTTCCGCGCCGAACCGGGTTCCGTGATCGGAATCATCGGCGGAATCGGTTCCGGAAAATCCACCGTTGTAAACCTGATTCCGCGCTTTTACGACGCCTCGGAAGGAAACGTTTTTGTCGGCGGACGGAATGTCCGGGACTATGAAAAAGGCGGCTTGTCCGGCATCATCGGCGTTGTGCCCCAGAAAGCGGTCCTTTTTGCGGGCACGGTGCGCGACAACATGAAAATCGGCAACGAAGACGCTGACGACGAAGAAATCTGGGAAGCCCTGGAAATTGCCCAGGCGAAAGAAATCGTCGAAAACAAGGAAAACCATCTCGACTTCCGGATCGAACAGAACGGAAGAAATCTTTCCGGCGGCCAGCGTCAGCGCTTAACGATTGCCAGAGCTTTGGTGCGTCATCCGGAAATCCTGATCCTGGATGATTCAGCCAGCGCCTTAGACTTTGCGACGGACGCACGGTTACGCAAAGCCCTGCGTACCCTGCACGGCAAGGTCACCGTCTTCATCGTTTCCCAACGCACCTCTTCCATCCGCCATGCCGATCAGATCCTGGTGATGGACGACGGAAAACTCGCTGATACCGGCACCCATGAAGAACTGATGAGATCCTCGGAAATCTATCAGGAGATTTACTATTCCCAATTCCCCGAAGAACGTCCCGCAAAGACTCTTCAGGAGGCGGCCGCATGAAACACGGAAACGACACGACCCTGAAAAAGCTGTTGCGGATGACCGGAAAGTACCGCGGGTATCTCTTCCTTTCGATCGTTCTGGCGGTTTTGACCTGTGTTTTGACTTTGTACGCGCCGATCCTGTTCGGAGATACGATCGACTTCCTGATCGGAAAAGACAATGTGGATTTTGCGCGTGTCGGCACCTATCTGATGCGCATTCTGGCCGTGATCCTGGCGGCTTCCTTAGGCACCTGGATCATGAACCTAGTGAATAATACTCTTACGTTCCGGGTCGTGGAAGACATCCGCGCCGCGGCGATCCGCAAGATCCAGGTGCTTCCGATGAAATATCTGGACGCCCATTCTTCCGGCGATATCGTCAGCCGGGTCATTGCGGATACCGATCAGTTAAGCGAAGGACTCCTGATGGGTTTGACGCAGTTATTCAGCGGGATCACCACGATTGGGGTCACTTTGGGATTTATGCTGGCGCGAAGCTGGAAGGTCACGTTACTGGTAATCGTACTGACGCCGATCAGTTTCCTGGTCGCGCGTTTCATCGCTTCCCATACCTACGAAATGTTCAAACGCCAGACCGAGACCCGCGGAAAACAGACAGCTCTCGTCAACGAAATCGTAGAAAACGAAAAAATCGTCCAGGCGTTCGGTTACGGAAAGAAAGCTTCAGCCCGTTTCCGTGCGCTCAACGAAGAACTCGAGGAATACAGCCGCAAAGCCGTATTCTTCAGTTCCCTCACCAATCCCTGCACCAGAGCCGTGAATTCCGTGATTTACGCCGCAGTAGCCTTGATGGGAAGTCATCTGATCCTGACGGAATCTTTGACCGTCGGCGGGTTATCGATCCTTCTGGCTTATGCCAACCAGTATATGAAACCGTTCAACGACATCAGTTCCGTCGTCACGGAATTCCAGAATTCCTTAGCCTGTGCGGCACGGGTCTTC
>CACZNO010000066.1 GCA_902782505.1 uncultured Erysipelotrichaceae bacterium
CCCCGCCACGGATTTCTTGTCACGGGTCGTAATGACCGTTGTCACATATTCATCGATTGCGTTGGCGTCCGCGCGGATCCGGTCGGTGTTTTCCGCTTCATTGAACCCGTCCAAAAGGACCATCCACTTCTCCTTGACATTTTGGAAGTATTCCGAAAGATCCGGCGAATCCGCCGCAAAGTTTTTGTTTGTATGCCGGAGATATTCATACAGCGGGTGTTCCGTATCCCCGAACTGTTCATAACAGCTTCGCACCGATACGTACAGCGGAATCCATTCGGTATGAAGGTATTGCGTCCAAAGGCGCTTAATGGAACAGGACTTTCCGGATCCTCCGTTGGCGTAAATCACATAGGTGCGCTTTTCTTCCGGTTCCAGTTCCAGAATATTCGCAAGTTTCCTGCCTCCGTCAAATTCCAGACCCGGCAAAAGCTTTTCCGTAAACCATTGGCGTGATAAACCGTATTCGCTGTTGCGCGACAGTTTTTCCGACGTCAATCGAAGATCATCCAAAGAAGCCTCCAGGATCGCCGTGTCATTATTCATAGCCGCAGACGCATTTTGAACCCATTCCAAAAGTTCCTTCAGGCATTCTTCTTCGCTGCGGTGGACTTCGGTAAAATGCGCGGATCCGCGGAAGATAAAGTGCAGCTTCGCAGCTTTTTTGGAGTCCATCTCGCCGAAGCCGTACACTCTGGCATCGCCTTTGGAACTTTCATTATCGTAATAACGCGTGTGAAAACCGTCGATTTCCTGCAGAATTCCGTGATTGGTCACTCTTCCTTCCGCATCCATGTGAATATTCTCGTTACAGACCAGAAGAAACTTCTCGCTTTCCGACGCGATGATCGGCGTATTCATAAACGCGGTGTTGTTCGTACCCGCGTGCGCAGAAAACAAGAAGCAATCCACTCCGTGTTCCCTTAGATAGTCGTAAATTTTCTCTGCTTTCTTCAGGGATCCGTTTTGATCATAGGTCCCGTGATAAGCGATGAACAGTTTTCGTTTTGTCATAGGCCACCTTATGTTTATTGTATCATTTTCATCTTCTTTCGCAGATTGTTTTCGTGAAATCCTCCATGAATTCCTTTGCGTCGGGTATAATAAAAACAAGGACTAAAAAAGGTGCACCCGTATGAAATTATTTATCCCCATGATCGGCGCTGTGGCGATGGTCATCCTGGTCACGCTGATCAGTATTCACACTTCCGAAAAGCGCATGCAGCGTATCATCTACATCTGTCTTTTCATTTCCGTCATCGCCGGTCTTCTGTTCTACGGACTGGGCTTATCCCGTCCCGAAGATACGCCGGCTGAAACCGTCATCAACATTTTCCGGACCATCGAATATACCATGTCCATGTATGCCGGAAGCGAACGGTACAACGTTCTGATGAGCGCAAGCGACTGGTTCGCAGCCAGTCCGTTTCTGCAGATCGTTTACTGGATCGTGCATATGCTGGCCGTTTTCGTCACCGCCGGCGCGTTGCTGATCACCTGGGGAAAACGCTTATTGAAGAGACTCCGCATGATGATCCCGCGCAGGGAAATCTGCATTCTCTACTGCAACACCGACGAGCGCTACCGTCTTCTTGAGGAACTGGAAGAAGTGCCCTGCCATACCATCCTGACGGGCGACATCTATGAAGGAGCCGTTTCCCTTCTGGCGGATTACAGCTGCACCTTTGTTCCCACCGATGAATTCAAAGCCGACGGAAAATGGTTACGGCGCGCCTTATTCCCGAACAAGCTGAACAAGAAAATCCGCGTCGTCTGCCTGGCGGACCGCGATGAAAACGCGCACCGCTTTTTGAAGAATCTCTTTGCGTCCTTCAAGGCCAAAGGCATACCGTCCCAGCAGATCAAGACCACGATCCTGGCGGACAATCCGACGCGGTATTCCTTCCTGGCTGACATTTCGGATATCAACGGCAATAAGTACATCACCGAAGTCTATACCCCAAGCGAACTGACAGCCCGTCAGCTCATGCACAGGGACATGCCCTATAAGACCATGTCCTTCAACACTGAAACCTGCCGCGCCGAGGAGAATTTCCGCGCCATCGTGATCGGATGCGGAAGCGTCGGACAAGACCTGTTGCGCTATCTGGTACGTTACGGACAGTTCCTCGGCAGCGAGTTTGAAGCGGACGTCATCGATTCAGCCGGATCCAAAACCTGCGGTCTGTTCAGGGAAATGTACTCCGGCATGATTGAACGCTTTAACATCCGGTTCCACACATTTGACGCGCTGAGCGATAAAATGTACGACCTGTTTGACGCGAACCGGAAAATCCATTACCTGGCTGTCTGCGCCGGATCGGAAAAAATGAATACGGAGATTCTCCGCACCCTGCGCACTTTCCGGCAGCTTCATCCGGAATACTTCGCGGAAAAATCGATTATGGCTTCCTGCACGCGCGAACATATCGAAACGATCTACAGCGATGAATCGAGCGCTGTCTTAAGGCCTTTGGCGGTTCGCACTCTTATGAACGATTACTTCGACGCCGCGGCACGCTATGTCAACGAAGTGGAATACCGCGCAAAAGTCGAAAAATCCAGCAACGAGAAACTCACTGTGCGGGATTATATGAACCAATGGTACCGTAAAGACCCGATGGACCGCTTAAGCGCCATTGCCGCCGCGGAATTCCTGCCGACGTTTGTCGCCTGTTCCGGAACCGAAAACATGACCCGCGCCGAAGCGGAAAACGAAATCAACACCCGCCTGATCCGCATCCTTCCGGAACTGGAACACTTGCGCTGGAACGCCTTTGAATCTTCCATGGGAGTCGTACAGATGCCGAAGGAAGAATTCGAAAAGCGCATCGCAAACACCTCGGTTCTGATCGACAAGGCGGTGGAATCAGGCACAAAGGATGACCTCGGCGCCGCTATGAAAGCCTTCTCCCGCACCCGCAAAGACCTGGGTCCCTACGGTTTGGGAGGCATGCACGCATGTCTGGCTGACTGGGAAGATCTCGATGAACTTTGGAATATGTATCTTCCGCTTGTCCTGAAATACAATACTCTTATGGCCAAGCACGAATTGAAACTGGTGCGTCTGAACGACTTCAAGGAACTCGACGAGAAAAACGTCTACCATATGCTGGACGTGCTGAACAAACGATAAAGCCTTACCGGATTGGAATAAAAAAGGAAACGTTCACCGTTTCCTTTTTTCACATCTAGATAATCTGATTACCGTAGGTTTCCTTAAACCCTTTCTTGCGCAGTTTCTGATTCGATCCGCGGGAATTCGGGTTGGTGTATTCGATTTCTCCGTCATCGATCATTTCCTTGACGATGCCGCTCAAGGTCTTGGAGATGCCCTTATAGCCTAATCTCTTCGCCAGCATATTCGTGGAACACGGTTCCTTTTCCAGCACCTTCAGGATCAGTCTCTTCGTTTCATCCGAAGAACGTCTTTGTCCCGCGGCAGCCGGATTCTGCGCTTCCGCCTGTTTCTTGAAGAACGGATGCACCGGCAGGAAATATCTCGTTCCGTTTTCGGCAGCACTGACGCGCCATTCCGGATGCGGATTCGCATCGGTCAAAGGTAACTGCGCCGCAATTCCCTTCCAGGATACTTCGGCGTCGGTGTCTCCCAGCGCCATCGCGTTTTCCAACAGCTTGCGTACGATATCTTCCCGGTAATTCGGAATTTCTTCCTTCGCGCCGGCCGGCACCCGTTTTTCGAAGACATAATTCTTCAGATACGTCATTGCCGCGTCAATCTGTTCCTCCGCGGATCCCGCAAAGTGTTTGATGCGCTCAAACGCTTTGTTGGTGCGGTCCCGCAGTACCAGATATCTTTCCGGTTCCTGCGGTTCTTCCGCCGGTTCCGGTTCCGCGACAGATTCCGGTTCTTTTTCAATCACCGGCTCAGGTTCCTCAACTGGTTCCGGTTCTCTTTCAATCACCGGTTCGGGTTCCGCGACAGGCTCCGGTTCTTCGATAACTTCCGGTTCCTCAACCGGTGTTTCTTCCGGTTCCGGTTCGATGAACGGTTCCGGATCAGCGGCCGGTTCGGGTTCCTCTTCCGGCTCAGGAGAAGTCAGTTCCCGGATCATTTCCGCGATTTCTTCACGGGAAGGATCGACAACATTCGGATGTTCCTCTTCGGGTTCACTTTCCGGTTCTTCGATGACTTCCGGTTCCTCAA
>CACZNO010000067.1 GCA_902782505.1 uncultured Erysipelotrichaceae bacterium
GTGGTCGGTTCGCTTTCTTCCAGGACCAAACCGATTTCGACTTCCGGAGCGACGTAGGTGACCTGAACGTCGGAGCCTCCTTCTGCTTCGTATAAACCGTCCGGTCTTACGGAAGTGTAGGAAGAGGTAAACTCGGAATCCTCATTCGGTTTTGTCGTTTCGGTGCTGGAATAGTTTACGATCAAGCCGTTTTCGGTAAGATAGTCCACTGCGGAACGGGTAACGGTGGTAATACCGTTTTCCGTTACGGAAGACACGTCAACCAAAACGGACTCATCGTTTCCGGCGGTTGATTCGACCAAAACGGTGTCGGTCGAGATTTCCGGTTCCGCATAAATCTTATGCGAGGCGGAAAATACCGTGGAAACGCACATAAACAATACCAGCAGGAACAGGGCTGTACTACGGAGGTAATGTTTCATATTTGTTATATCCTTTCAATTCGGCACAAATACTATACCATTTGCGCACGAAGTCATCAATTTAAACCTTTTTTTCACAAATTAATGTCTCCGGCAATCAATCGTGACAAATAAAAAAAACACGTCGGTATAACGTGTTTTCCGTCAAATTCAGTCATCTTCCCATTCACAGAGGATCACCGAGCGGACCGCGGAAACGGAAGAAACCGAAGAGATGAAGTCCGCGGCGGAAAAGGAAGGTAAAGGAAATTCCGCACGTACGTAAATCAGCGACGGTCCGCTGCGCTTTAAAGCGCGGACATCACAGTCCAGCGTCCGCAAGAACCGGAGTACTTCCGGAGAATCCTTTTCGGAAGCACAGGTGATGCGGAATCCCGTCGTCGTATCCATAGGCCGTGCGTTTTTCCGCAGTATCCAAAAAAGGATAAGCGGTATTTCAACGGCCAGGACGAGGAAAATAACCCAATCTTTCATAGGAGCCTCATGCGGTAGCCGCAGGATCCACCAGGGCTTCCGCGATATTGATGGCGTGGTCGGAAGAACGCTCGAGGTCCACCGCCATGTCCGAGAAGATGATGCCGCCCTGCGGATCGCAGGAATTGTTCATCATACGGGAAATGTGGTTCTGGATGATTTCGTCTTTCAGACGGTCCACTTCATCTTCCAGAGCGTTGGCTTCGTCCATGAGATCGAACGCTTCTTCTTCAAAGACCGTCAGACTGGTTTTCAGAGATTCAAGAGTTGCGCCTCCGAGACGCCGTAAGTCATCGTAGGCTTCTTCGGACAAGCGGGCCTTGGATGTCTGAATGAGAACTTCGTAATTGATGATGTTGACCGCGTGGTCGGAGATTCGCTCAATGTCATCGACGACCTGAATCATGTGATACAGGCGCGTCAATTGACGGGGAGTCAGGTCCATGGAGCGTAATTCGACGAGTTTCGCGACGATTTCACGGGAGAGGTTGTCGACGGTTTCTTCAATCAGTTCGACATGACGGCGTTTAGCGTCATCCTTGGTAAAGAAACAATCCAATGCCAGGGCCAGATTCCGGATGGCAATTTCGCCCATGCGGGCAACTTCCCGGTGCGCCAGGTCGATTGCGATCGGTGCCGGGATCTTGTCGGTCTGCGTCAGGTACATGAGCTTCTTCGAAGCGCGGATCTCGGCTTCTTCCGCGGAAGAAGGAATCAGGCGTTCGGAAAGACGTACGAATACATTCGAAACCGGCAGGAGGACAAGCACGGACACCACCGCGAAGATCGTATGCGTATTCGCGATCTGACGGGCGACGTTGTCCGGAGAGAGACTCTGGATCCAGGTCAGGATCATCGGGAAAACGGTGATCAGGGTCAGGACGAACAAGGCGCGGGTCACGTTGAACAAAAGGTTCAGCACCGCGCAGCGCTTGCCGTCACGGTTGGCGGTAAGACCGGCGAGAAGGTTCGGGGTAACCGCACCGATGGCTGCGCCGATGACTAAGAATACGGCGGTTTTATAGGTGATGATTCCTTCTACCGCGAAGGCCTGGAAAATGACCGTGGCGGAAGAAGAACTCTGTAACAACGCGGTGAACAGGATACCGAAGATGACCGTTACGATCGGGTTCGATAAACCGGATACGAAGGAGACGAACGCGGGTAATTCCGCCAGGGGAGCGATGGCGCTCTTCATGAACGTGATACCCACGAACAGCATGCCGAATCCCAGAATGACCGAGCCGGTGTGCTGGACAGTCTTATTCTTGACAAAGAGATAGATGATCGCGCCTATAAACAACATAATCGGTGCGATGGCTCCGATGTTGAAGGCGGTGATCTGCGCCGTGACGGTGGTTCCGATGTTGGCGCCCATGATGACGCCGATCGCCTGCGACAGGGTCATCATACCGGAAGTGACAAAGCCGATGACCATGACGTCGGTCGCGGAAGAACTCTGTACAAAGACCGTTACCGCGATTCCCGCGAGAACCGAAGTGATTTTATTGCGGGTCGCTTTTTCCAATAACACCCGCAGGTTGTCACCGCAGGCATTGCGCAAGCCGGTCGACATGATCGTCATGCCGTAAAGGAATAAACCGACTCCTCCCAGTAATGTAAACGCGTCGTATAAGCTCATATTTGGAAGACCTCTCTTTTTAATTATATCGTACTGTGCGGGTTCCGTGTAATAATCCTGGAGTTTCTCCTGCGTATTTATTGTATCAAAGAACCGCCATGCCGGAAAAGGAGGAAAACCTGCCGGGGGTCTTCCCGAAAACGGTCAACGGGGATATGATTTGATTGACCGAAGCGGTTAACGGAGGTGCTGCATGAATCCGAAATTCTTCTTGCTGCCGGAAGAGAAACAGCGGAGGATCCTGAATGCGGGATACCGCGTCTTTTCGCAAAGCCCCTACCGCAAAAGTCCCGTCAGCGAGATCGCGGAATATGCCGGCATCAGCAAGGCTCTTCTGTTTCACTATTTCAAAAACAAGAAGGAGCTGTATCTGTATCTGTGGGACACCTGCGCGAAAACCACCGTCAGGGAGATGGAACAAAGCGGCGCATACGAACAGAAAGACTTGTTCGGCAGCATGGACAGCGGAATGCAGGCGAAACTGCGCTTAATGCGGCAGTATCCCGATATGGGATCGTTCGCGGTGCGGGCGTTTTATGAAAAAGACCCGGAAGTCAGTTTGGATATCCAGTCCAGCATGAACCAATACCTGGCGGTTCATGCCCGCCGGAAACTTCAGGAGATCAATCCGGACGATTTTATTCCCGGGATCGATCTGGAGATGATGTATCAGGAAATGTACTGGGCGTCGGAAGGATGCCTATGGGAATATATCAAGCGCGGCGACTACGACGCGGACGGCATGGAAAAGGATTTCCGGAAACTGGTGGATTTCTGGAAGAAAGTATACCTGCGAAAACCGGGGGAGGACGGCAGCCATGACAAAGAAAACGTATGAGACGGAATGCGGCGTGATCCGGTATTGGACAAATGATATTCAGCCCGGAAGAAGAACGCTGGTGTTTTTACCGGGACTGACGGCGGATCACCGCCTGTTTGACAAACAGATTGAAGCCTTCAAGGATGATTTCAACGTGCTTGTCTGGGACGCGCCGGGACATAACGAATCAAGGCCTTTCCGGTTAGAATTCACCTTGATGGATAAGGCGGCGTGGCTTCATGGAATTCTGGAGAAAGAAGGCATTACGCGTCCGGTGTTAATCGGACAGTCGATGGGCGGCTATGTGTCGCAGTGTTTCCTGGAAAAATATCCCGGGGAAGCGGCGGGGTTTGTGTCAATCGACTCGGCGCCGGTGAAGAGATGTTATGTCACGGCGGCGGAGATCTGGGCATTGCGCCGGACCGAACCGATGTACCGCGCGTTTCCGTGGAATTCCTTAAAGAAACTCGGGATCAACGGCTGTTCGGAAACAGAATACGGAAGATCTTTGATGAAACTGTTCGTCGATTCCTATACCAAGGACGAATACTGTAAGCTCTCGGGGCACGGGATGAAGCTTTTGGCGGACGCGATGGACGCCGATCTTCCTTATGTCATCGATTGCCCGGCAATTCTGATCTGCGGAGAAAAGGATCAGGCCGGTTCCGCCAAAAGTTATAACCGGCGCTGGACGAAAAAAGAAGGATTGCCGATGTACTGGATCAAGGACGCAGGGCATAATTCCAACACGGACAAGCCGGAAGAAGTCAACCGGATCCTCCGGGAATTTGTGTCGTCTCTGAAGGAGGATGCGCATGAGTAAGGAATTGTTTACCAAGGCGATCACCCGGTTTATTGCCGGTGTGGTGTTGTTAGGGGTATTGCTGTTTGTGCCGGCGGGGACCTGGAAGTATCCGCAGGGCTGGTTATTCATGGGGATTCTGTTTGTGCCGATGTTTCTCGCGGGGCTTGTGATGATGAAAAAGAACCCGGAACTGCTGGAGAAACGGTTAAACGTCAAGGAAAAAGAGTCCGAACAGCGCGAAGTGATCCTTTTCAGCGGATTGATGTTTCTGGCGGCGTTTATAGCCGCGGGATTGTCTTTCCGGTTTCAGTGGGGTATGTTTCCGAAGGCTGTCAGCTGGACCGGCGCTGTGATTTTCCTGGCGTCCTATGCCCTGTACGCGGAAGTGTTGCGGGAA
>CACZNO010000068.1 GCA_902782505.1 uncultured Erysipelotrichaceae bacterium
CCGAAGAAATCCTCTCCGTCCCCGGATCCCTCGCCGGATCCTTCACCGTCCCCTTCACCAAGTCCCTCTCCTTCCTCCGGGAATACGCTGTTGTACGTAATGATAGGACTGGTGGTCGTGTTGGCGGCGATGCTGATTATCGTGATCATCTTACGCAAGAAACTATAATACACCTGCCTAAAACAAGGAGGACCCAATCCTCCTTGTTTTATCCTTCCAATTCCCTAGGAACCGTAAAGGCTCCGTTTTTGTATTCCGTCACATAGATAGCGCAATTGCCGACGTATTCTGACCAGTATTTTCCGTTTGCATGCGGAGTCAGATATTCCAGGATCCCCTTCATCGCAATCGCGTGCGTGGAAATCAACAGGTTCTCTTCCGTCCTGCAGCACTCTTCAACAAACTCCCCGGCCCGTTTTACGACCTGCGGGAGCTGTTCCATTCCGGAAGGCGCCGGATGACGTACGAAATCACGGAAGAATTCGAGAACTTCCGGTGCCGGATTCCGCAAATCCATTCCTTCGTAAGGCCCGTAATCCATTTCCGTCAGGCGTTCATCGATCCGGATTTTCCTCCCGGGAGATACGATCTTCGCGGTTTCGACCGCCCGGATCAGCGGACTGGAATACACCTTATCAAACCGTACATTCTCCAAGAGTTTTGCGGCGGACGCAGCCTGCGCTTTCCCGCGGCCGTTCAGGGGGAAATCGCTTCTTCCCTGCAGAACCTTCCGGTCATTCAAATCGGTTTGTCCGTGCCGGATGATATAAATCACAGAAGCTTCCCGGCGGCAGACCGCAGTTCTTCCGCGCTCTTGTAGACGGCGGCACTCCGGATTTCCGGGTTTCCCTTCAGATACGGTTTGAGCTTTTCCGCGGTTCTTCCGATATCGCTGCCTCCGGAAGACGCGAAGAGGACAAGCGTTTTTCCTGTCCAGTCATATCCCTTACAGAAGGTTTGGATGATGTTCGGAGCTCCGTAATACCAGATCGGAAACCCCAGATAAACCGTATCGTATTGATCAAAACCGGATACCGTTCCCTGAACCGGGACATCCTTTTTTCCGATTTTCTCGCGGTTGCAGCGGGCTAACGGATTCGTCCATTTCAGATCCGCCGCCGTATACGGGATCTCTGGTTTGATTTCGAAAAGATCCGCGCCGGTTTGTTCCGCAAGAGCTTTTGCGAAACCGGAAGTGGTGCCTTCCGCACTGAAGTATGCGACTAATTTTTTCATATTGCCTCCTTGGGATTCCGTGCATGTCCGACGCACGGTTTTGCCGACTACTAAAAGCATGGATTTTTTTAATCATATCATAAATCAGGGGAATGAAAAAAAGGACTGCCGTTTAGACAGTCCTTTGAGAGTGTGATGGATTAACGAACTGCGTCGATGATTTCCTTGAAGGAAGGAACCTTCAAGGACGCGCCGCCGATCAATGCGCCGTCGATATCCGGGCAAGCCATGTATTCCTTGATGTTGGTCGGCTTGACCGATCCGCCGTACTGTACGCGAACCGCTTCACCGGTCTCTTCATTGTAGAGAGCCTTGACCGTATCACGAACGAGCTTGCAGCAATCTTCCGCGATTTCCTTGGTCGCGGACTTGCCGGTGCCGATTGCCCAGATCGGTTCGTACGCAATGACCATCTTCGCGACTTCTTCCGCACTCAGACCTGCGAGAGAACCCGCCAGCTGGCTCTTGATGACATTCGCCGTTTCACCCGCGTCATACTGCGCTTCGGTTTCACCGATGCAGAGGATCGGGATGATGTTGTCGGCTAATAATCTCTTCGCCTTCGCCGCACAATGCGCGTCGGTTTCATTGTAGTACGTACGTCTTTCGGAATGGCCGATAATGCAATACGTAATGCCTACTTCCTTTAACATCGGTACGGAAACTTCCCCGGTATACGCGCCGGCGTCGAGTTCGTTGCAGTTTTCCGCCGCAATGATCAGATGCTTCGCGTTCTTTACGCAGACATCCAGGTCTACATACGGAGCGCCTACGCCGAAGTCCGCTCTTTCCGTTCCGTCGAGGACTTCTTCAATACCCTTCATGAATTCTTCTGCTTCACGCGGGGTCTTGTTCATTTTCCAGTTGCCGACGATGATCGGTTTGCGTCCTTTTTCACCGATGATCGCAACGCCCGGGAGGACCTTGCCTTCGATGAATTCTAAGGATGCGCCGCCGCCTGTCGAAACATGCGTGAACTTATCCTTGTAGCCTAACTTCTTCGCCGCGCTGGCAGAATCGCCGCCGCCGATAATGGTGTTCGCATCTTCCAGATTTGCGATCGCTTCGCAGACCTTTTCGGTTCCCACCGCGAACTTCGGCATTTCGAATACGCCCATCGGTCCGTTCCAGACAACGGTCTTCGCGCCTTCGAGTTCCTTCGCGAATAATTCGACGGTCTTCGGACCGATATCTAAGCCCATCCAGCCGTCCGGAATATTTCCTTCCACGATCTGGGTGTTCGCGTCTTCGCTGAACGCGTCCGCAATCACGTTGTCAACCGGCAGGATGATCTTGCCGTTGGCACGCGCTAAGAATTCCTTCGCGATTTCCACTTTATCTTCTTCCAATAAGGAATTGCCTACGGTGTAGCCCTGCGCGACTTTGAAGGTATATGCCATACCGCCGCCGATCAGGATCTTATCCGCCAAGCCTAATAAGTTTTCAATGACGCCGATCTTATCGGAAACTTTCGCGCCGCCTAAAATCGCAACATACGGATGTTTCGGATTGACCGTCGCCATGGACAGGTTGGTTAATTCTTTCTGTACAAGATAACCTACCGCGTTTTCCTTTAAGATGGCCGGGATGCCTACCGTCGAC
>CACZNO010000069.1 GCA_902782505.1 uncultured Erysipelotrichaceae bacterium
CATCGTGACGGCCATCAGCCTGATGCTGCTGTTTCTGAGCGTGAAGATTCAGCGGAGCGTCGTGACGCTGACCCTGGCGCATATCACGTTCTGTATTCCGTATGTCGTGATTACGGTTATGCCGAAGCTGCGTTCCCTGGATGATAATGTCGCGGAAGCGGCGCTGGACTTAGGCGCTACGCCATGGCAGGCCTTGACCAAGGTCATCATCCCGCAGATCAAAGATGCGATCGTCGCGGGTGCCTTGATTGCCTTTACGATGTCGTTTGACGACTTCGTGATCAGTTTCTTTACGACCGGTCCCGGCGTCAACAATATCTCCATTTACGTTTATACGATGTACAAGCGTATCAACCCGTCGATCAACGCGTTATCGAGCATCATCATTCTCGGCATTACGACGATCCTGATCATCCTGAATGTGGTCCCGATGCTGCGCAAGAAAGATGATTCGCTGGAACTCAAGGCGAAGAAGCCTTCGTCCTGGAAGAAGTGGACAGCGGCCGGCGTAACCGCGGCGATCGTGCTGGCGGTGGTCCTCGGCGTATCCCGCGGCAATGCGGAGGAACGCAAATACGAAGGCCAGACGCTGAATGTCTACAATGCCGGTGAATACATCGAAGAAGAACTGATTTCCCAGTTCGAAGAAGAATACGGCGTCAAGATCAACTACTCGATGTTCTCTTCGAACGAAGAACTCTACACCAAGCTGATGTCCGGCACGCTCTATGACGTACTGGTCCCCTCGGATTATATGATCCAGCGTTTGATGATCGAGAATTATCTCCAGCCGATCGATAAGTCGATCGTCACCGATCTTGACCTTCTCGCGGAAGGCACGAAGAACCTGGAATGGGATCCGGACAACACCTATGCCGTACCGTATTTCTGGGGTAATGTGGGGATCTGTTACGATCCGAATATTGTCGATCCGGAAGATGTGGAAAGCGAAGGCTTCGCAGTCTTCAAAAACCCGAAATACGCGGGACAGATCTTCATGTACGATTCCGAACGTGACGCGTTCATGATCGCGTTCAAGGATCTCGGTTACTCGATGAATACGTCCGATCCGGAGGAAATCCAGGCGGCGTATGAATGGCTGATCGAGATGGACGACGCGGTGAATCCGGCGTATGTCACCGATGAAATCATCGACGGACTGATCAACGGGGAAAAGGCGATGGGTCTGGTGTATTCCGGCGACGCGGCGTATATTCTTTCCGAAAACGAGGAAATGGCATACTTCTGCCCGGAATACGGCACCAACCTCTGGGTGGATGCGATGGTGATTCCCGCAACCGCGCAGAATCCGGAATTAGCCAACGTATTCATCAACTTCATGCTGCAGTATGACGCGGCATACGCCAACTCCGATTTCGTCGGTTATGCGTCCAACAACCAGGAAGTACTTGAAGTATTGTCCGGGGAAGGCGGAACCTACGAAGGCAATGACGCGTACGTACCGCGCAACGACAATCCCAACGATGAAGTCTTCATCAACAACGATTTCCAGCGTAAGATGATCTCGGATCTTTGGGTCAAGGTAAAACTGCATTAAATTCAAGACCGTCTCCGGACGGTCTTTTGCTTGTGAAAAATACACAGATAAATTGAAACTGAACAAAAAATGCCGCTGTTTTTCGCTATAATATAAGAGGTTTATTATGCATTGACAGTATAGGAGGAAAGTATGGAAAAGAAATGGGGAAGGAAACTGTTTCTCGGTTTCATTGCACTTGTTTTAGGACTGACTCTGCTGGTATCGGGAACGGTGAAAACGCAAGCACGTACAGCCGTTATTGATCCGCAGAATCAGGATGACGCGCTGAGTATCGCACGTGCGATTCGTGACGGCGGAGAATACGAATACGAACAGGACGGCGTAGCGTACTATTTCTATTATGATCCGTTTGTTGCCTTTGACGCAGGTGTGGACAAGGTCGCAAGCTGGGTTCAGAAGGCAGATCTGGAACAGAAATCCATCGTAATTCCGGGCGCTTCGACCAATGCGGCGGGTGACAGTTCATCCAATCCGGTCACTTCGCTTGCAGCAGCCGGAAAATACCTGAAACAGAAGTATTTGAACCGTACGGCATCGTTCAAGATGTATACCAGCGAAGTGTACACCTGGGATGAGCTGCATTTTGAATGGGGAAAATACACCGAAGGCGGAAGCAGTCAGGAAGGCGATGCGTTATTCTGGAATCCGTTGAACATTTCCGCTTCCCGTAAGTCTTTGGGAAACTCGATTTACGAGTATTCCATTACTCCGAAATACAAGACGACTCTGGCGCAGGAAAACACCTACACAAAAGAAGTTTCGGCAGCGTTATCTTCGCTGAACCTTTCCGATTTATCGACAGAAGCCAAAATCCGCAAAATCCACGACTATATCTGCGATCATGTAAACTATGATCATGTGAACGTCGGTGACGCGGACGGACATCCGCTGATTTACTCCGGATACGGGGCTTTACATAACGGATCGGCAGTCTGCACCGGTTATGCGCTGCTGTTCTACAGAATGTGTCTGGATGCCGGTATCCCCAACCGTTTCATCGCGGGTTATACCGGAGATACTTACAATCAAAGCGAAGGGTATCATGCGTGGAACATCGTCAAAATCGACGGAAAATACTACAACATCGATACGACCTGGGACGGACAGGAAGAGCCTACCTACCATACCTGGTATCTGCGTTCGGATGCGGATTTTTCCGGACATTACCGCCGGGAAGATTACGGATACGCGTCTTCGGATTTCTATTCGAAATTCCCGATGAGTTCTACTTCGTTCCGTAAGAGAATTACTACATTGGTCGGCCGTTCCTATGCTTCCAGCGGATGCATGAACCTGAACTGGGAAGAAGACGGCGGGAATGTAACATATACGATTTACCGTTCAAGTGACGGATCCAACTTCAGTGAAATCGCCACCACGAACGCAAAAGGCGGGCATTGGAGTGAAAAAACAGCGAACCTGACGTATGGCCAAACTTATTGGTATAAGATTCGTCCGTATGATAACGGTAATCTGGGATGGGGACAGGACAGTAACGTCGTATCCATGACCGCTGTCGAACAGAATGAGTTCTATATCAGCGGAACCAATGATATCACCAGCGGTTATCCGAAAGTTACCTGGGATGAAATAAGTGATGTGTCGGGATTCTATGTGTTCCGTAAACTGCCAACGGAGAGTTCCTATACTTATGTAGCCACGGTCACTACGAATTATTATCTGGATAAGGACGTCACCAAGGGCGAGTCCTATATGTATGTGGTTTGCCCGGTGGATACCATGGGCGGACAGGGCTACCGTTATAATGAAGTCACGATCGTCGCAAAACCTGCACAGCCGAAAATTGCGCTTGTCGGTGATTCGGATGCGCCGAGCATCAAAGTGACTTGGGCGTCCATCAAAGATGCCAGCTATTATGAAATCTACCGGGAAGATGATTACAGTTCCTCCCAGTATATCGGTACTTCCTATTCTCTGTCTTATGTAGACACCAGTGTTTCGACCTGGACGAATTACTCCTATAAAGTCCGCGCGGTGACTTCCAACGGAACACAAGGCGCATTCAGTGATTCCAAGAGTCTGTATCTGTATCCTAAGCCGCAAATCAACACGCAACCCGAAGATGCATCGGTACCAATCGGTGTTCAGGCAAGCTTCTCCGTAAGCGCCTCCGGCAATGAGATGGCTTATCAGTGGTATTACCGCACCAGCAGCTCGGGGTCCTGGCAGAAGAGTACTTCGGACTATGCGCATGATTCCACTTTCATCGTACCGGCATCCAGCGTGGTCAAAGCGCGTAACGGATATCAGTATAAATGCGTAATCAAGAATTCCGGCGGAAGTGTAACAACAAATATTGTCACTTTACATGTGACGAAACCGAAGATCACAACCCAGCCGGCCAGTAAGACCGTGGATGCGGAAACAGCTGTTTCATTTAAAGTCGCGGCGCAGGGAACCGGATTGACTTACCAGTGGTATTACCGGACTTCCAGTACCGGGACCTGGCAGAAGAGCACTTCCTCGACCGCCAAGAGTTCTACCTTCAGTATTCCGGCAGCGAACGTCACGAAAGCCCGTTCCGGTTACCAGTACCGCTGCGTTGTGACCAACGACATGGGCAGCACTACCAG
>CACZNO010000070.1 GCA_902782505.1 uncultured Erysipelotrichaceae bacterium
GTGTTGGGCGGATGGATCGCGGATACTCCGGGGTTTTCCTCGCTGGAATTCGCGGCGATTTCGTCGAAGAAACTCGCGAAATGCGTACCCGATTTTCAAATCGGGGAACCTTGCCGGTTTGAGGACTGCCGGCATCTCAAAGAACCCGGATGCAGGGTCCGGGAGAAGGCGGAAAACGGGGAAATCTCGAAGATCCGCTATCAGAATTATCTGGAAATCATACCTCTTTGCGATCAGATAAAGGAGTGGGAAAAATGAATATGATCATCGCACCGTCGGTATTATCGATGGATTTCTCGAAAATGGGACAACAGCTGGAAGAACTGAACGCGTCGAAGGCGGAAGCCATTCACTTTGACGTGATGGACGGACATTTTGTGCCGAATCTGACCTTCGGACCGGATCTTCTTAGGGGATTCCGCAAGGCGTCCGATAAATTCATGGACGTGCATTTAATGGTGACGGATCCGGCGAAATTCGCGGAGACCTTCATCCGCAACGGAGCCAACCAGATCACGTTCCATGCGGAAGCGGTAACGGAAGAAGAAGGCGTCAAACTGGTGGAGGAAATCCATAAAAACGGCGCGAAGGCCGGCGTCTCCATCAAGCCCGGCACCGGATTAGACGCGTTAAAACCGTATCTGGAAATCGTGGATACGGTGTTGGTGATGACGGTGGAGCCGGGATTCGGCGGACAGGCTTTCATGGAAGACATGATGGGGAAAGTGCGCGCCTTAATGATCTACCGCGATCAAAGGGACTTACAGTTCCGCATTGAAGTCGACGGGGGAATCAACGGGGAAACCGTGAAGATCGCCAGAGAAAGCGGCGCGGACATGTTCGTGGCGGGATCCTACATCTTCAAGTATCCCAAGGGCATCGCCGCGGGCGTAGAATCCCTCTTATGAAAAAAGAAGTCCGGATCCTGGCGGGCAACGCCAAAGAAGTTCCCTTGCGGGAAGGGGATTGGATCGGATGCGACTACGGGGCCTATCTTCTTGCGGAAAACGGGATTTCCATGGTTTTGGCCGTCGGGGACTTTGATTCCGTGAAAGATACGGATCTCATCCGGCAGTACGCGAAGGAATTCGTAAAACTGAATCCTGTCAAGAATGAATCCGATCTGGAAGAAGCCGTTGCCTATGCGAAAACAAAGTATGAACACATGACCGTATACGGTGCGTTAGGCGGACGGATCGATCATGAAATATCGGCTTTGCGTTTAATCACGGAACGGAATGAACCGATTGTGTTCGAGAATGCGCAAAACCGCGTTTTCCGGCTCGATGACGGCGTGTTTACGATTCCGAAGGACAAGTTTACGTATCTGTCGTTTTTTGCCCTAAAAGAGACGGAAATCACGCTAGAGGGCGTAAAGTATCCGCTGGAAAAACGCCGGATCACACCCCGGGATCTCTATCTTCTGTCCAATGAGATCCTGAAGGAAGAAGCGATCGTAAAACTGAAAGGCCCGGTCCTGGTGATCCAGTCTTCCGACAGGAAATAAAAAACTGAGAGAGATCTCAGTTTTTGTTCGGTTCGTTTTGAAGGATTTCCGCGGTGATCTTTCCGATCGTATAACAGATATCGGGTTCTGCGTTCATGCGGGTTTTTACCGGTAAAGAGAATAAAACTTCGTAACTCATGCGTCTTTCTCCCGCAGAATAGAAAAACGCCTTGAAAACAACAGTTTCAAACCGGCAGGAATGCTATAATGGTGACGGGTGAAATACAGCTGCTTCATAGGCTCTTCCATGTAACATTAACAGTTTAGCATAAAAGCGCAAAACAGCGGGCAAAAAGAAAAACAGCGTAGCGCTGTTTGTCTTGGTCAGCTTTCAGTAATCGCTTACTGTTTCGCCATCTGAGCTTTTAATGTACGAAGGCCACGAGCGGACATAAGAACTTTCATCGTATGACCATTTTCATCAGTGACTTTCACCTTGTGAAGGTTCGGGCTCCATTTTCTGCGTGTAGCTCTTAAGGAATGTGACCGCTTGTTGCCGGAGATCGTCTTCTTTCCGGTGACTGCGCAAGTTCTGGGCATGACGCAACCCCCTTTCTTATAAGTGCCTCGACATTATAACACGCGAAAAAGGGGAATGCAAGAAGAAAAGGGTGAGAAAAAAACCGAAATCGAATCATCCATATCGGTAGGAATATGATAAAATAAATAAGAATAGTCAGGAGGCCAAAACGGCATGGCGGATAGACAGATTTTAGCGGCATTGGAAATCACCGATCATGAAGTACGACTGCTGGTCGGAGAGTATCACGATACCCGGGTCAATGTTCTGCGTACGGAGATTGTCCCGGTCAAGGCGATGGATGGATTTGCGATCAAGAATCCGTCAGCGCTTTCCGACGCGATCAAGACCGCGGCGAAGAACGCTTCGGAAGCTTTAGGCATGGAAATCAAGAGAGTCTTAGTGGCGATCCCGAGCTACCGTGTCATGAAGAACAACATCCGTATTTCGATGGGAATCGATAACTATGAAAGAAAAGTCAAGATCGAGGATCTGCAGGCATTGGTGCGCAAGGGCTATACCTATCCGATGCCGGAAGACAAAGCGCTGATCAACTGGATGCCGTTAAAGTACTATACGAACCGGATCGCGTTCAAACGGATGCCGTTGGATGAACCGTGCGACCTTCTGGAAGTCGAACTGGATCTTTACGGAGCGGATAAGTTCACTTCGTACGATTACGCCCGGGCGGTCGACGCAGCGGGATTGGAAATCGTGGATGTATGTCTGGATATCTACGCGGCGGCGAAGGAAGCGGCGCTGTTTGAGCTTTCCGTCAATAAACCTGTCGTCGTGACGGATGTCGAACATGAACGCACGACGCTGGCCATTCTTCATAACGGAAGAATCGAGGCGACCAAACTGTTAGAGACAGGCTACGGCGAATGGGAAAAGGCCATGACGAAAGCGTACCCGATTTCGGAAGAAACGGCGCATAAACTGATTTTCCAGAATGCGGACCTGGCGGATCATCTGCCGGATGACACCCCGGTGCATTTATGGAAAAGCGAAGAGAGAACCCACCAGATCACGGTGCGGGATCTCAACAACCACCTCAAACCGGCCATCAAGGCATGGGCGGATGAAATCGCCTATACCGCCGGAGAACTGTTCAAAGTTCCGAACCTGCAGGTCGTATTGACCGGGACCGGGGCGGAATTGGACGGACTGGAAGATTATTTCCGGCTGAACTACGGCGTGGCGGCGTCGGTGTACTATCCCGATACGATCGGGGTGCGCAAGACGTACTGGACCGTAGCCCTGGGGCTGATTTATTCCTTCGTGGATACCTATCCGCTTTATCGGAACAAAAAGATGAGCGTGGATATTGTCGAGCCGGTGAAAAAGAAAAAGAAACAGGACGCACAATCGGAAGAAGACGACGCGGTCACAAAGAAATTAAAGAGCTTCTTCCAGACAAAATAAAAAAGAGTAAAGGAGAACGGATATGAGCGAACATGAAGCATTCAAGACGAGAATCAAAGTATTCGGCGTCGGCGGAGCAGGATGCAACGCGGTAACACGCATGGTAAACGAGGGAGTCCAGAACGTTGACTTCTATTTGGTCAACCTGGATCAGGCGGTATTGGACGCTTCCCCGGTGGAAAACAAGATTTCTTTAGGAAAACTCGGCGCAGGCGGAAATCCGGAAGTCGGAAGAAAAGCGGCGGAGGAACATGAAGAAGAACTGAAAGAAGCGGTCAAGGGTGCCGACATGGTATTCGTTACCGCGGGTTTAGGAGGCGGAACCGGTACCGGCGCGACACCGCTCATCGCGAAACTGGCAAAGGAACAGGGCGCGCTGACGGTCGGCGTTGTCACCAAGCCGTTCTTATTCGAAGGCAAGAAGAGAATGATGCAGGCGTTAAACGGATTGGACGATCTGAAGCCGCATGTAGACTCTTTGATTATTATATCCAACCAGAAATTATTATCGGTCATCGGGAATATCCCCATCACCGAATCCTTCAAGGAAGCGGATAACGTATTACGTCAGGCAGTCCAGACGATCACCGACCTGGTGGCGGTACCGATTCTGGTCAACGTCGACTTCAACGACGTACGTTCGGTCATGAAGGGGCAGGGCAACGCCCTGATCGGTATCGGTATGGCGGAAGGCGAAGACAAGGCGAAGAAAGCCGCGGTCAAAGCCATCCAGAGTCCGTTGCTGGAAGCGCAGATTTCCGGTGCGAAGAACGCGATCGTCAATGTGACCGGCGGTCCGAATGTCACGTTACTGGATGCGCAGGAAGTTACCGATATCATCACCCAGGCAGCCGGAACCGATCTGGATATTATCTGGGGTGTGGCGATCAACGAAAAACTGGGCGACGCGATCATCGTTACGGTTATCGCGACCGGTTTCGAATCTCCGTCCGACCGTTCGGTGCGTCATGACGAGATCCTTGTCGAAAACAAGGAAGTCAACGTGACGAAGGAACCGGAAAAGGTCGACGATTTCGCCAAGACGTTCCGTTTCCGCGACTAAGCGCTCATTGAACCGATAAGCCGGCATCTGCCGGCTTTTTTCGATCGGAAAAAGAAAAAAAATGAGGCGCATAAGCGGAAACAGGGTATAATAAACTCATTAAAAACGCGGGAGGAAAGAGTACATGGCGAAATATTACAAAGAACCGGCACATACGTTCAGTGAATACCTTCTGGTCCCGGGATACTCGGATGAAAACTGCATCCCGAATAACGTATCTCTGAAAACTCCGTTAGTGAAATTCAAAAAGGGCGAGGAACCGTCTTTATCGCTGAATATCCCGATGGTGTCCGCGATCATGCAGTCGGTGTCCAATGACACGATGGCGATCGCTTTGGCGAAGGAAGGCGGCCTGTCTTTTATTTGCGGTGCGCAATCCATCGAGGATGAAGCGGCGATGGTGGAAAGGGTCAAGAGCTACAAAGCGGGGTTTGTCGTTTCCGATTCCAATCTGAAACCGGAAGACACTCTCGAAGATGTCGTGAAGTTGTTGAAGAAAACCGGGCATTCCACAATGGCTGTGACTGCGGACGGATCGAGCCACGGGGAACTTCTGGGAATCCTGACCAGCCGCGATTACCGGCTGAACCGCATGCCGATGGACACAAGAGTCGCCGACATCATGACTCCGTTTGATAAACTGATCTACGCGAAGGAAGGATGTACGCTTTCCGAAGCGAACGATATTATCTGGGAACACAAGCTGAATACGCTTCCGGTCGTGGGTGAAGGAAGAAAACTGTCTTCGTTTGTCTTCCGCAAGGACTACAGTTCCCACAAGGAAAATCCGTTGGAACTTCTGGATGAACACAAGCGGTTCTTAGTCGGAGCGGGCATCAATACCCGGGATTATAAAAAACGCGTGCCGGCACTTGTCAAAGCCGGTGCGGACGTGTTATGTATCGATTCTTCGGAAGGATTCAGCGCCTGGCAGAAGAATACCCTGGCGTGGATCCGGGAAAACTACGGCGATACGGTGAAAGTCGGCGCCGGGAATATCGTGGACGCGGAAGGGTTCTACTTCCTGGCGGAATGCGGCGCGGATTTCGTGAAGATCGGCATCGGCGGAGGCTCCATCTGTATCACGCGTGAAACCAAGGGAATCGGACGCGGACAGGCGACGGCCGTTATTGAAGTCGCAAAGGCGCGGGATGAGTATTTCAAACGCACGGGGATCTACGTACCGATCTGTTCGGACGGCGGGATCGTCCACGATTACCATGTGACGCTGGCTTTGGCGATGGGTGCGGATTTCTGTATGCTGGGAAGATATTTTGCACGGTTTGACGAATCCCCGACGGAACGTCTGTTGGTCAACGGACATTACGTCAAGGAATACTGGGGCGAAGGTTCCAACCGCGCGCGCAACTGGCAGCGTTATGACCTCGGAGGAGAAAAGAAACTGAGCTTCGAGGAAGGCGTGGATTCCTATGTACCGTATGCCGGAGCGTTAAAGGACGGCGTGGCACAGACCACATACAAGATCAAATCCACCATGTGCAACTGCGGCGCGACAAACCTGGAAGACTTCCGCGACAAGGCGAAGCTGACCCTGGTATCGTCGACCTCCATCGTGGAAGGCGGAGCGCATGATGTCATCGTCCGTCATAAGGATGACGGTTACAAGGGATAGTTATGACTCTCGAAGAAGTATTCGAAAATGCGAAACAACACACCCGGACCTGCCGGGTGTGCCGCGTTTGTAACGGAAAAGCCTGTGCGGGAGAGATCCCGGGCGTCGGCGGAAAAGGCACCGGAAGTTCTTTTATCCGCAACGCGGAAGCGTTAAAAAACGTCCGTCTGCGCATGAATGTGCTGATTGGACTGAAAAAGGCGGATCCTTCCGCGGATTTCTTCGGACACAAGGTTTCCTTGCCGGTGTACGCGGCGCCGATCACGGGTATGGGGCCGCAATACGGTTCCGATATCACGGAAAAAGAGTATGCGAAAAGAGTCCTGGAAGGGGCGTCGGCGGCGGGGACCTACGCATTTACGGGAGACGGAAAAGACTTTTCGTTCTTTGAAGATCCGTTCCGTTTGATCCTGGCGCAAAACGGGGAAGGAATCCCGACGATGAAACCCTGGGTGAAAAAGGGACGCGACAGGCGCACGGATCTTCTGAAGGAGGGAAAACCGATCGCGTTTGCGACCGATATCGACGCGGCAGGGCTGTTGTTTTTGCGGGATGCGGATCCGGCCATCACGAATCTTTCCGCGGAAGATCTGGCGGATCTGAAGAAGATGCTGGGAACGGTTCCTTTGATCGTGAAGGGAATCATGACCGCGGATGCCGCGAAGAAGGCTGTCGAAGCCGGAGCGGACGGGATCGTGGTATCCAATCACGGAGGAAGAGTTCTGGATGACGCGGAAGGAACCATCGAAGTTCTGCCGGAGATCGTAAACGCGGTCAAAGGACGCTGCCGTATCTTGATTGACGGGGCATTCCGCAGCGGTGCCGATGTGTTCAAGGCGCTGGCTTTGGGGGCGGACGGCGTATTGATCGGACGTCCTGTCGCCCTGGCGGCATTGGGCGGAAACGCGGAAGGTGTGAAGCTTTATTTTGAAAAGATCCGTACGGAATTGCGCGAAGCGATGACGATGTGCGGGGCTTCTTCCGTCAAAGAAATCAACACTTCCATGGTTTGTGTGAAAAAATAACGCAATTTTCAACAGAAATGAAACTATTTCATTTCATTTCAGAAAGAAGTTTGCTATAATTTCCACAACCAGAGGTGTTATATGGAGTTTGAAAACAACGTTTTATTTTGGCAGAAATTAGATACGCTCGTACTGTCCAGTACCCTGATCGTAGAGCGTAAAAAAGGCTCGGTGCATCCCAAATATCCGAACCTTGTTTATCCGTGCGATTACGGATACCTGAAAGACACGCATTCCTCCGATATGGGAGAAATTGATATCTTCGTGGGTACGAGACAGACTGCGCAGACCGATACGATCATTGTCGCGGTAGACGTGCTGAAAAAAGACGCGGAAGTGAAAGTCCTGTTAGGGTGCACGCAGGGTGAGGAACTGGCAATCCTGCATTTCCTGAATCAGACGGATTTCCAGAAGACGATTATACTCCGGCGGGGAACGCATCTGCCTTCATGGGCGATGAGCGATAATTAATATGCCGGTCGTCACAATTACAAAAATAGGAGTAAACGGAGAAGGAATCGGATTTGAAAAGTCAACTCCGATTCTTCTTTATGGTGCGATTCCGGGGGATGTTGCGGAGTACCGGGTTACTGAGCGCACCGGAAAGATGATCCGCGGCAAAATTGTCCGGCTGGTCGAGAAAAGCCCGCATCGAAAGGAACCGTCCTGCGCGCATTTCGGCAAATGTGACGGATGTCCTCTGATGATCGCGGATTACAAAGCCCAGTTGGACTGGAAAAAAGAAGAAGTCCTTTCGAATCTCCGGAAAGTTCCGGGAGTGGATCTATCGCTGGTAAAGGATTGCATTCCCAACGAAAAGACGCTGGGATACCGGAATCTTGTGAAACTGCCGGTAACGGAATACAAGGGAAAACTGGTGAACGCGCTTTATGAACGCGGAACAAACCGTCTGGTGCCGGTTCTTCAATGCCCGGTGCATGAACCGGAACTGGAAAGAGTAAGGAAAGCGGTACTGGAAGTTTTGAACCGGTATCATGTCCGTGCATTTGACCGCAAGACGAAACAGGGATTACGTACGCTGTATCTGCGCGGTATGAACGGGAAATTCCAGCTGGCCCTGATCGGCGGCAAAGAACCCTATGACGGGGATTGCGTCAAGGAACTCATGGACATTCCGGGGATGAATTCGATTTATCAGAATATCAACGCTGCGCGCGAAACAAGAGAACTGTTCGGGAAACAAAGCATTCACCTCGCGGGAACCAAGGCGCTTTCCTTCAAGGTTGGGAAGACCCATCTGTGTCTGTCGCTGCCGTCGTTTTACCAGATGAATACCGCGCAGGCGGAAAAGCTGTATGAAATCGCGGTGGGAATGATCCCGGAGAATACGGAACACCTCGTGGAGGCGTATTGCGGGATCGGTGCGATGAGTTTTCTGGCGAAAGACCGTGCAAAGCGAATTGACGCCATCGAGTTTGCGGGCAGTTCGATCCGTGACGCAAAGGAAGCCCTCAAGCGTAACGACGCGCCGAATATCCGCTTTACGGAAGGAGACGCGGCGAAGGAGTATGCCAAAATCGCGAAAAAGGATCCCGCGGACTGTCTTCTGGTAGATCCGCCGCGCACGGGGCTGAACGAAGAAATGATCGAAACGATTCACAAAGCCAAGCCGGAAACGATCGTATATGTTTCCTGTAATCCCTATACATTAGCGAAAAACATCACGGACTTGAAAGAATATCAAGTGAAAAAAGTCGTTCCGGCAGATATTTTTTCGCAAACTCCTCATGTGGAGACGATTGTGTTGATGGTAAAGAAACA
>CACZNO010000071.1 GCA_902782505.1 uncultured Erysipelotrichaceae bacterium
GACAGTAATTCCAGAACTATTTTATTCTTCATCCAGCAAATCCAGTATTTCCAGAATCCGGTTGAGATCTTTATATCCCTTGTAGGAAATCGCGATTGCGTTGTCGGATACTTTGACCTTGGTTCCGAAGTAGGACTGCAGGCGGTGTTCGACTTTTTTCAGTTCGGGATTGACTTTCTGCGCCGGTTTCGGTTTCGGGGTCTCTTCTCTTCTCTTCGCCAGCATCTCCGCCTGTCTTGCGGAGAGATCCATGTTTTTGATCATCTTTGCCAGACGGATCTGTTCCGCCGGGTCTTCCACGGTTACTAACGGACGCACCTGACCCATGGTCAGTTCCTTGCGCACGACCATCTGCCGGACTTCTTCCGGAAGATTCAACAACCGCAGGGTGTTGGTGACATGCGCTCTGGACTTGCCGACGCGTTTCGCCAGTTCTTCCTGGGTATAACCGATTTTGTCGATCAATTGACGGTAGGAAAGAGCTTCTTCCACCGCGGAAAGATCTTCACGCTGGATGTTTTCCAAAAGGGAAAGCTCAATCAGCTGGTTGTCGGTAAAGTCTTTTACGATGGCCGGTATCGTCTGTAATCCCGCCATTTTTGCCGCACGCACCCGGCGTTCGCCCGCGAGTAAAACATACCCCGTGTCCGTCGGTTTGACTAAGATCGGCTGGAATACTCCGTGTTCGCGGATCGAATCGGCCAGTTCGTTCAGTCCTTCTTCGCTGAATTCTTTACGCGGCTGATACGGGTTCGGATAAATCCGGGACAAATCGATTTCTTCCGCGCTGTTGGGAGATTCTTCCATGACCTGATTGGTCAGATCGTCAAAATCGTTGAATCCCGGACCGAAGATCGCTTCCAGCCCGCTTCCCAAGCCTCTTCTTTTATCGTCTGCCATACTACCTCCTAGGAATTGCGCGCGATCAGTTCCTTCGCGACTAACGCATAGCCCTTCGCGCCTTCCGAACGCGGTTCGTGTTCAAAGATAGAAACGCCGTAACTGGGAGCTTCCGCCAGTTTGACATTGTGCGGGATGTAAGCCTTGTAGACGGTATCCTTGAACCACGCACGGACGTTATTGGAGACTTCCTTGGACAATGTCGTACGGGCGTCGTACATCGTCAATAAGACTCCCTCGATATAAAGGTTCCGGTTGAATGTTTTCTTGATTTCCCGGATCGTACTCAACAACTGCCCGATTCCTTCGAGTGCGTAGAATTCGCACTGAACCGGGATGATGACGGAATCTGCCGCCGTCAAAGCGTTCTGGTTCAAAAGACCCAAAGACGGCGGACAGTCAATCAGAATGTAATCGTATTCGCTGCGCACCGCGTCCAGTTTGTCTTTCAGCAAGCGTTCTCTTCCGGATTTGTATTCCATCATCTCGATGTCCGCGCCGGCCAGATAAATCGACGACGCGATCAGATCCAGGGGCGGACGGGTAATGTGACGCACGCACTCATGGACGGTCTTATTTTTGAGGATCAGGTCATACGAACTCTTTCCGGTGTTCCGTTTGCGCGTGTTCACGTCGCCCGGCGCGCCGGATTTCGGCGTCAGACCCTGCGTGGCGTTCGCCTGCGGGTCAAAGTCCACCAGTAATACCTTTTTCTTACAATATCCCAATGCCGCGGCCAGATTGATCGTTGTCGTAGTTTTACCGACGCCGCCTTTCTGGTTCGCGACCGCTATGATCTTCCCCATGATGCCTGCCTCCCCGGTGCTCTCATTTTATCACATTCTCGAGCTTCCTGATGTGAATCGTCATGGTATATTCATCTTCGGATTCCTCGAGTTCTCTGTCGATTTTAATATTTGTCTGCCGGATCGATTTGATGGCGCTGTCGATCGTGTTGACCGCGATCCGGGCGTCGCGTAAGAATACCTTGTTCTTGCGCGCCGGCTTTTTCTTTTTCTCTTTTTCTTCCTGTTTCTTGATTTCTTTCAGGTATACTTCCGTTCCCCGGCTGTCTAAGTCCATCGAACGGATGCGTTCCATCATTTCGCTTTGACGTTCCTTGGGAACCGTCAACAGGGCTCTGGCCTGCCGTTCCGTGATCCATCCCGCGGTTAAGCCGTTCTGTACGTCTTCGTGCAGGTTCAAAAGCCGGATCTTATTGGCGATGGCGGATTGGGATTTTCCCAACCGCTTCGCGAGTTCTTCCTGCGTGCATTCCTCGATCCGTAACAACTGCGCGAACGCCTTGGCTTCCTCCATGGCATTTAAGTCTTCGCGCTGAATGTTTTCGATTAGGGCTAAACGCGCGGATTTGGACGCGTCGGCATTCATCACGATCGCCGGTACCTGCGATAATCCCGCGAGCCGGGACGCCCGGCATCTTCTTTCTCCGGCGATAATTTCGTATCCCTTGGACGCTTTCCGCAAGATCACCGGTTCGATCAGCCCGTCCTTCTGAATGGACGCGGCCAGCTCTTTCAGTTTTTCTTCGTCAAACTCCGTCCGCGGCTGGTAGGGATTCGCTTTTATATCGGACAGACTGATATTTCTGACTATATTCATCTTCATTACCTCTTATAACGGTTTTTTCTTGATTTCCGCATAACGGCGCGGATATTCCTTCGGCGTCGGCTTGTACTTTTCGAACACCAGATTGACGCGTGTATCCCCCGAAGGCAGGATCTCTTCCGTCTCTTCCTTCAAACGCGCGCCTACGGTCTGTAAGGCTTTTTGCGCCGAAGCGAGTTCTTCGTGTCCCATCGGACCTTTCATGGCGATAAACCGGCCTTTCATCTTGCACAAAGGCACGCAAAGCTCCGCCAGGATCCGTAATTCCGACACCGCGCGGGCCGTCACGACTTCTGCGCGCAAGCCCCGGTGCGCGAGTTCTTCGGCTCTTCCGTGAAGGACTTCGGCGTTGCGGCATCCTAATTCCGTGATGACGCGGCGTAAGAAATCGCATTTCTTCTTGGTTGCGTCCATCAAAATCACATGGCAATCCGGCAAGACGATCTGTAAGGGAATTCCGGGGAATCCGGCGCCGGTGCCGACATCGATCAGGGTCTTCGCGTCTTTCACGTACGGATAGAGAAGAAGGGAATCATAAAAGTGCTTTTCACGGATCGCGCCTTCTTCCGTGATGGCTGTCAGGTTCATCACGGCGTTGGTCGAAACGATCATGGAAAGATATTGTTCCAATTGATCCAGCATCCCTTCCGTTACGGGGATTTCCCGCTCCGAAAGCTTTTTTTCTAACTCTTCCCGGGTCATAAAACTCCTATTTCAGAAGATAGCTCAACTTGGATAATTCCAGCTGCATCTGGTCGAACACTTCCGGTTCCGGATAAAACATCGACAGATACCGGAAAAACACCACGCCGCCGTATCTTCTGGCTTCTTTACAATACTCCACCTGACGGGACAGGACATCGGCGTTTTCGATCCATTCCATCTTGCCGCTTCCCGCCCATTGATCTTCCGTACCGACTTTGTACGCAGCCAATCCGATCAATAACTGTACCCTTCCGGTGGAAAGGTTCAGCCATTCATCCGCGATCTCCTTGAACGGCATATTCTCGTTTTCGAATCCGAAGTAGATCTGCGGAATCATCACATCGCAATACCCGGAGTTCCGGAGCCATTTTTCGACGTTGCTGAAATAGGTGTCAAGATTGGTGCGGATATTCGCGTTGGGACTGATGGAGAATACTCTACCGTCGTATTCGTGTACTTTCTCGTACAATCCCTTGACCATCCGGTCGCTCATCGCCAGACGGTAGGTGCTGCGGGTCGCGTTGGGATGATTCGAGGAATACGCCTCAAAGGTCATCTGGTCCAGTTCATCCGTCATTTCGGGCGGATAGAAATAGTCGTCGATATGGATGCCGGCGATCTTGTATTTCTCCAGCAATTCTCCCGCCACATTCGTGATCAGTTCAATGACCGCGTCGCTTCCCGGGTTCAGATAATACCGGTCTCCCGCGTGCATCAGACGTTCTTTGCGTGTTTCAGCGTTGTTATACCACTGTTTGATCGGATACTGCCCGGATAACGAAATCATTTCGCTTTCGGTAAACGAACGCATCGGATTGATCCAGGCTTCGACTTTGATCCCGCGGAAATCCGCCTCGTTGACCAGGATCTGGAACGGATCAAACGTCATGGCCTTTCCGATGGTTCCCGCGCAATAACGGCTGGTCGGATAATACTCCGAAGGATAGAACGCGTCCGTGAACGCCGAAGCGTGCGCGTAGATGCGGTTGATGCCCAGCGATTCCAGATTGGTCATCATGCGCTTGATGCTGACGGTATACTCTTCCTCGGTCTTTCCCTGTAAAATCGACTGAAATTCCAGATACGACACCCACACGCCGTTGATGATCTCGGTTTCGTTGGGATCAATGGTGATCGTGTCAAAACCGTCCGAACAACCCGTCAGACACAACATCACCGCCAGAATCACTGCCCACAGTTTTTTCATATTACTCCTTCGAAGAATTTCTCTTCGCCTTGCACACCATCGATAACACCTGTAAATCCGCCGGCGACACCCCGGAGATCCGGGACGCCTGCGCAATCGACAGAGGCCGTACTTCATTCAGCTTCTGCCGGGCTTCCAGACTTAACTGTTCCACCTTCGAATAATCCATATCCTCCGGCAGTTTCATGCGTTCCAGTTTTTTCAGATGTTCCGCCTCGCGCTTTTCCTTCGCGATATATCCCGCGTATTTGACTTCGATTTCCGCCTGCCGCGCCGCCTTGCGGTCAACCGGCACGCCTTCGATTTCATACAGATCCGCAATCCCGATCCCCGGTCGCTTGGCGAGTTCCGCCATCGACTCCGCTCCGGTCAGCTTTTCAAACCCGCGGCTTGTAAGATACTCGTTCAATCTTTCCGACGGAAGGATCTTCCGGGTTTCCAGATCGGCTTTCAATGCCCGGATCCCGGCCATCTTCTCTTCAAACCGGCGATATTTCTCTTCCGGAATCAATCCGGCTTCATACCCGTATTTTATCAGTCTTTGGTCCGCGTTATCGTGACGGATCAGTAACCGGTATTCCGCACGGGACGTAAACA
>CACZNO010000072.1 GCA_902782505.1 uncultured Erysipelotrichaceae bacterium
AAAAGCGATGGAATTGGGCGTGGAAGGTCCGTATACATCCTGGCGTCACATGTTCAACTGGAACGTGTTCGGGGTTTTGTGTTTCGGTCCGATGATCGCGACGCAAAGGTTCTTCGACACTCTCAACAGAGTTGAAACGGAACTCAACCGGCGAAGCGGCACCGGAAATACAAACTGTCTTGTCTGACAGTTTTTTGAATCTGCCGGGACTCTTCCTATATAATGGTTTCATACAGCGGGGGAACACTATGAAAACACTGTTTAAAAACGGATGGATTATCGACGGTACGGGGAACGCGCCTTACCGCGGGGACGTACTGATTGAAGACGACCGGATCCGGAAGGTTGCGGAGCGGATCGAAGAGGAAGCCGATGAAACCGTCGACATTGAGGGATACCAGATTTGTCCGGGTCTGATTGACGCGCATTCGCACAACGATTTCTTCTATGACCGCAAGGATGCGGAGAAATTCTACAAGCCATTTATCGAACAGGGAATCACGACGCAAATTACCGGGAACTGTTCGTTCTCACCGTTCGGTATGCGGCAAGATACGCCGTACCGGGACAAGATCGGAGGAGGACTGTTTGACTGTCTTCATCCGGGATCTTTTGCGGATTTCAAGAAAAGAGCCAAGGGAAACCTCTATGTCAACATGGCGCCGCTGATCGGAAACGGCTCCGTACGCGCAGGGATGACCGGATACGACAATACTGCGTTTACACCGGATCAGATCGAAGAGCTGAAAAAACACGTGGACGAGGCGATGGAAGGCGGAGCGTTCGGCGGGTCGTTTGGGTTCATGTACGAACCGAACCGCTACAGCAAGAAAGACGAACTTCTCGCATTCGCGAAGGAAGTGGCGAAATACGACGGCATCGTGACAATTCATCCGCGCGCGTGCTCCATCGTTTCGGCGGATTATCCGTTATTGACGAAAAAGTCGCATCTGGAGATGGGATTGGATGAAGCGGTGGACCTGATGAAGGAATCCGGATGCCGTCTGGAATACAGCCATCTGATCTTCACCGGACAAAGAAGCTGGAAACTGCTGGATAAGATGCTGAATACGTTCTACAAGGCGCGCCAGGAGGGATATCCGATCGCGTTTGATAACTATGCGTTCCATTACGGGGCGTCGGTCATCACGGTCGTATTCCCGGAGTGGTATGCCGCGTTATCCAAGGAAGACGCCAAGAAGCCGGTCAACAAGTTCAAACTGTCCTTGACGATTTTAATGTACCGCAAGGTGCTGGGCATCGATTGGGACGATATGGTGGTTGCGTATATTTCCGACGATCATCCGGAATACGAAGGAAAAACCGTGCTGGAACTGGCCGAGAAGGAAGGCGTGAAGCCGATTGACATGTATTTGAAACTGGTGGAACTTTCCAACCGTGCCGGCAGTATTTACCTCGGCAAATACTATAACGACGCCATCGTCAAACGCTTGATGGAAGACGATCTTTCCGTGTTCATGACCGACGCGTGGGTCGAGGAAAAAGGCTTGCAGAACATCGCCGCATTCCAGACTTTCCCGCAGTTCTTCGTACTGGCGAAGCGTTACGGGATGCCGGTGGAACGGATCGTGCGCAAGATGACCGGCGCAACGGCGGACCGCTACAAAATCCCGGAAAGAGGGTATCTGCGTCCGGGATACAAGGCCGATATTACGGTCATCGATTACGATCACATGAAAGTGGACGAAAGCGTTCCGGACAAAAAGCCGGAAGGCATCGTACATGTCTACATCAACGGAAAACCCGCGGTCGCAGACGGCGCATACCAAAGCGTCAAAGCCGGCGAAGTCTTATTGAAACCAAGGCCGTAAATCAATCCGAAGGAACGTGAAAACGCGTTCCTTTTTTCAATTGTCACAGAGTTTGTCGGTCCGGCAGTTTTATCGTACGGAGAAGATTTGTTATGATAGAAATGTAGTAAGAATCGTCCTTGTTTCAAGAAGACATACACCCGAATCATAGATCATTCAAGGAGGTAACGAAGATGGCAGTTTATTGTCCGAATTGCGGGAAAAGATTACCCGATGACGCGGTTTTCTGTGATGACTGCGGAACTAAAATCCATGGAGAACAAGCCGCGGAATCCGTCAGGGAAGTCCGGAAAACGAATCCCTCTCCGGTAAGAAAGGGAAATACGCCGGCACCGAAGAAATCCTCGGGGGGATTTTTCAGGTTCCTGTTGATCCTCATCCTTGCGGCAGGACTCTTATTCGGAGGATTCTATTTGTGGATTACGCTTCATACCAATCCGGGATTGGACGGAAACGTGTATCCCGGTCCGAATCCGGGCGGACAAACCGATCCGGGCAAGGACAAGGAAAAAGACGGCGGAAACAGCGGCACATCCCAGGGAACCCTGAAGCCATCCGGGAATCCGGCGTTTGAGGATTTCTTATTCTATGAAAATACAGTCTTGGTGAGCGGAGTTCCGCAGAACGCTTCGGCGCTGGACGCCGGACTGACGGACGGAAGCTGGAAGTACTGTATGATTTTCAATATTCACGAAGAAGAAGGAGAACGGTTCGACGAGATCGGACTGGCGGAACTCTCCCTGGGAAACGGTACGGCGTCCTTGATTCTTCATCCCCAGCTGGCACGGTACGGGCTGGAGGCGTATAAGGAAGATGACGCTTCGGTCGGATATGAACCGTTTACAGGAACGTGGGACAACACGTCGATCTCCTTGAGCGGCAATCAATGTACGGTCACATTCTGGCCGTATTATGAATACAACGGGAAACAATACGTTCTCGGCAGCATCGTCAACGGACAGGGGACGCTGGGACACCTGGTCTTGGTTCGCCCGTAGAAAAAAGTGCGGATTGCGTCACACCGTAATCCGCTTTTTTTCTTGCATTCCGTTTTTAGGTATAATACATTAATCTTGAAGAGTAATTGACTTATTTGGAAATTTTTCCGATCTGTTCAGTTAACGGAAAGACAGAGGAAATCATTTTGAAAGACCTGAAGCACTTGAAATACTTTGAGGACCTTCTTCAGGAGGCGAACAACGATTTAATTCGCCGTGCCCAGGAGGAAGGAAAGATTTGTGCTGCGTACGTCTGCGAAAACACACCGGAACCGTTATTGAATCTGCCGGGGATGTTTTCGACGCGGTTACGCGCGCCTCGCACCAGTTCGTTGGAGGTATCCACGTATTATCTGACCAGTTTCCTTTGTGAATACACAAGGGCATTGCTGGAACGCGCCGTGGAAGGCGGATACAATTTCGCGGATTGTATCTTCACGCCGGACGGGTGTTCGATGATGAACCGCTGTGTAGAAAACATGGAACTTCTGAAAACCATGGGAGCGGGAAAGGATAACTTCTTCTTCTCGTACATGGAAATCCCGATGAAGGCGGATGACAACGGGTTGAACCTGTACAAGGTACAGTGTGAAAATCACATCCTGAAGCCGCTGCGTGAACACTATGGCATCGATACGTCGGATGCGGCGATCCGTGAAGCGGTAAAGGAACACAACCGGGTTTGCGAATTGATCCGTGTGCTCGGCGAATTCCGCAAGGAAGCCAACCCGCGGATCACGGGATATGAATTCCATGTGTTTACGTTAGGTACATATGTCGCCCCGAAGTATCTTCTGATTGAAAAACTGGAAGAAACTCTCGAGGAAGTAAAACACAGGGAACCGGATCAGAAATTCCCCTACGGCGCGAGAGTTGTGGTTGCCGGATCGGAAATGGACGACATCGACTTCATCAAGCTGGTGGAGGATTCCGGGGCGTATGTGTGCGCTGACCGTTATTGTTACGGATCGTTCCCAGGCCGTGACCCGATCGAACTCAGGGACGATGAAGATGCATTGACGCAGATCTGCCGTCAGTATATGTACCGGGGTCAGTGCCCGCGCTACATGGACAGCACGAAGATGGACGCACGCAGAGAATACGTCTATAAACTCGCGAAAGAATACAACGCGGACGGCGTTATTTACGAACAGATGAAGTTCTGCGACCCGTGGGCGTATGAAAAGATGCTGGGAGCGCACATTCTCCGGGAAGAATACGGTTATCCGGTACTGGCGGTAGACCGTCCGTACGCCATCGGTTCTTCCGGGCAGATGCGCACCCGCGTACAGGCCTTTGTCGAAAGCATCGGCATCAAGAAACTGAGAAAGGAGGACCGCCATGGCTAAGGAAGTAGGCGCGGACCGTTTCGGCGATTTCTATAAAGAAGGTTCCAAAGTACGTAAACGCCGTGAATGGCGCGGTGTTACGGATACATTGTACGATTATTCCCGCTGGCTCAAAATCATGATGACGCTGGGCAAGTTTGTCATGAAACCGCGTAACGTCAAGGCGATGTTCCGGTACCGCTGGATGGCGAACTATCTCGCCGTTCCGATGATGGTGGACCGCCACACGCAGGGATTGCGCGGGGAATATCTCAGAATCTGCCATGCGGAACAGGATCTGATCATTGATGACGTAGCCAAGCTCCTCAATAATCTTTTCCGCGGTGACCGCCGGATTGGGAACGATACGGAATTCTCCAAGAAAGTCGTTCTGGTCGATGAAAATGAAATGACAGCCGTGATGATGGGATTCCCGACCTTGAAGGTTTTGAGCCGTGAAACCCCGTCCACGTATGTATCGGTATTGCTGAATCAGCACGCGGCGGAACATTATATCGACGTCGCGCAGGAATTCGGTCTGGCCGGCGACGTTTGCCCGATGCCGGAGGCGGAAGCCGGCGTCTCGATTGACGATGACGCACCGGTTCTGGGAGCGTGCGCAATCCAGTGCAACACCACCTGCGACGGATCGCTGCTGGGCAACGGCGTCATTTCCCGCCGTCTGGAAAAAGAAAACGGGATCCCGGTATTCCAGCTGGCCGCTCCGTTACGTCACCGCGAAGATGACGTACAGGATTACGCGGCGCAGGAAGTCAAAAACGCCATCGCGTTTGTCGAAAAACACACCGGCGTGAAATGGGACTGGAAAGAATACTTCGAATGCGCAAAGCGTGTAAACTACGCGACCAAGTGCCGTCAGGAATGGCTCGAAATGAACCGTACGGATTATCCGCAGGTATTCGGTTCCAATTTGGCGCTGTATACCGAGACCAACTATATGGCCATCTGCGGACGGATTCCGGCGTTTGAAAAAGCGGACCGGAAGATTACCAAACTGGCCCGCAAGGCGTTTGAAAAGAAGAAGAAAGCGGCGAAGGAATACCGTCACCGCGCGATCGTCTGGGGCGTTCAGTCGCATTACTACATGGACTTCCTGGTGTGGTTGCTGAACTGCTGGGGCATTGTTCCGTTAACGGATATGCTGTCGATGGTTTCGACCCGTGAACTGAAGACGGAAGACACGCCGGAAAACCGGGAAATTGCCTACTACGATATGGCATGGCTGACCGAAAACATGATCATGCGCAACCGCACCCACGGCGGATACGCGGTATTGCTGGATGAACTCTGGGAATACGTGGAAATGTTCAACGCGGATATGGTCATCCTCTGGGAACACATGTGCTGCAAGGCGTTGGACGGTATGCACGGATTATTCGAAGAACGCGCAAGAGAACGCGGTATTCCGCTGGTCTGGGTAACGCACGACCTGTTCGATCCGCGCATTGTCTCCCGCCAGGGTGTGCGCGATCAGATCAATTCGTTCATGCGCACCGTCATGCGGGAAGAACCGCTGGATCCTTCGTTGGAAGTGCTGAAGGACGAAGAGTCCTGGTAAACAGAAAAGGAGATACGCATTATGTCCAAAACAACCAAATTTATCCTGATTCTTCTTTCGATCTGCACCGGATTCTTTGTGATCACCTTTACGGTGTACATCTTCAACCTGGATATGAAATTGACGGCGATGATCGAACCGTTCCTTCTGAAACATTACGACCGCATAGAAAGAGACCGGCATCTGTAAAATACTGCCGGATCGGAAAATCCATGACAAGATCCCGATTTGATGACCGGGATCTTTTCTGTTGCGCTATAATGAAACTGCAGAAGCCCGGAAAAGGAGATTCCCGGCGATGAAACAATACGAATACGATGCCGTAATACACAAAGAAGAGGACCACGGCGGATCCTACGTGGTTTTTCCGTGGGATTTACGGAAGGAATGCGGAAAGGGACGCCTGAAGGTGCACGCGGAATTTGACGGTATTCCCTACGACGGAAGTATCGTCAATATGGGAATCAAAAATCCGGACGGATCGGTTTGTTATATCCTGGGGATACGCAAAGAAATCCGCGCTGCGCTTCAAAAAGATTTCGGAGATACCGTACATGTGACGGTTTGTGCACGTGAATCATGAAACAGGGAGAAAACCGTATGAGTGAAACAAAGAAAAGAACAGTGCCGTTTTGCACCTGCACGGATACCAAGTGTCCGTTTCATCCGACCAATCACGATAAAGGATGCACGCCGTGCATCGCCAAGAACCTGAAGGAACGGGAAATTCCCACGTGTTTCTTCAAGGCGGCAGGCGGAGAAAAGCCTACCGCGAACTGGCATTATGAAGATTTTGCGGCGCTGATCACCGTATTGAACGCGAAAAAGGAATAACCGCATGAACGAAGGAGATGTACGGACTGTCTTCGGGAAAGAATACCGGATCCTGCGTCTTTTGGGGCACGGGAAAGGCGGATATTCGTATCTGGTACAGCACGGCGATGAAAGAGCGGTCCTGAAACAAATCCATCACGAACCCTGCGATTATTATCAGTTCGGCAACAAGATCGAAGCGGAAATTCATGATTACGGGGTGCTGAAGAAAGCGGGGATCCGGATTCCGGAAATGTATGCCGCCGACCGGGAAAGCGAATGTATTCTCAAGGAGTATATCGAAGGAGACACCGTTTTTGAAATCGTGCGGAATCAAAAGACGGCAGAACCGTATCTGGAACAGGTGCGGAAGATGGCTGCGCAAGCC
>CACZNO010000073.1 GCA_902782505.1 uncultured Erysipelotrichaceae bacterium
CACCGTGCAGGTTTCTTTGAAGGCTTTGGAGACATACACATGGCTGGTGCAGGCACGGTTTGAATACCGTGGGTTACGGATCCGTATTCCGTATCTTTACCGCGATGAAAATACGACCCGTGTGTACTTTACATCGTATGCGCCGTATCCCGGCAGCGATCTTGCGGGATCGTTTGCGGTTTCACTGGAAGTTCTGAAACATTGCGGCATTGAACCGGAAGAAGTATTCCTGATTTATCCGAATATGAATTATGTGCGCAAAGAAGAGCTGGATCATGACGAAATGTGGATCCTGAGCGATTGCTTCGCGACCCCGAAAGGAAATACCGGGCGTAAGATTTTTGATGTAATCAAAGAAAAGACGCCGGATCTTGACGCTGTTCTCTCGCGCATGGAAGAAGCGGAAGTAAGCGAACTGCGCGACCCGGTCCGTACTTCGTATTGCACGAAACGCGAAACCTGCCGGTATTTCGGCGAGTGTTTCCCCGAATATAAAAATCTCCCGGATAACAGTATTCTCTATTTGAATTCCTCCTCGAAAAAGGAAAAGATGTTCGAAAACGGGATCCGGTATCTGAAGGATGCCGATCCGGATCTTCTGGATTCCAACCGGATCCAATATGCGCAGATCATGGCGGACAGAAACGGCGGATTGTACGCTGACCGCACGGCGCTAAAGCACTGGTTCAGGAAAATTCAATCCGATCCGGTAATCTTCCTGGATTTTGAATGGGATCTGTATCTGATTCCTCCGTATGAGGGAATGAAACCGGTGCATCCCGTGTGTAACCAGTATTCCATTCATATTGCGGATGGTGATACGATCATTCACAGGGAATTTTTGGGAGAAAAAGACTGCCGAAGGGAACTGGCGGAATCCTTATTGCGGGATATCCCGGACCGGGGAACCATTTGCGCATTCAACGCAGTCGGAGCTGAAAAGATCCGGATTGAGGAACTTGCGGAGTATTTCCCGGATCTGAAAAAGCCTTTGCTGGCGCTGACGAAACGCTTAGTGGACCTGCAGGTGCCGTTTGAAGCGGGTGCGGTCTATGACGTACGCATGCGGGGAACGTATTCCCTGAAGGTATTGACATCCCTGATCGATCCGGAACACACCTATGGAGAACTGGATGTATCGCAGGGATTAGAGGCGGTGGAGATCCACCGGTTATATGAAAAGTGTGAAGATCTCGAAGAAAAAGAACGCATGGCGCGGGATCTGAAAGAGTATTGCGGCAAAGATACGGAAGAACTGATGAAACTGTATTACTGGCTGGAATCTCTCTGCAGAGAAAAGGAGTGAGACCTTGATTAAAACACTCGCTAAGCAAATCAAAGAATATAAATTCGCGTCTTTGATGACACCGTTTTTCATGATTCTGGAAGTCGTATGTGAAACGGTGATTCCGTTACTGATGAGTTCTATCATCGACAACGGCGTCGAAAAGGGCGATATTCAGCACATCTATTCGATGGCTGCGTTTATGATTCTGGTAGCCTTGGTCAGCTTGTTTTCCGGTTATATGGGAGGCAAACTGGGTACTTACGCGTCTTCCGGATTTGCCAAAAATCTTCGGCAGGCGATGTATGAAAACATCCAGACCTTTTCATTTTCGAACATCGATAAGTTTTCTACCTCCGGCTTGGTAACCCGTCTTACGACGGACGTTTCCAATGTCCAGCAGGCTTATCAGATGATGCTAAGAATGTTCGTACGTGCACCGGCGTCCTTGATCGTCGCCATGGTTCTGGCTTTCCGGATCAACGCCCGCTTAGCCAGCGTCTATCTTTACGCGATGCTGGGACTGGCAGTCGGCATGATCACGATTATGTTGTTTGCTTCCAAGTATTTCCGTCAGGTTTTCAAGCGTTACGACGATTTGAACGAATCCGTACAGGAAAACGTTTCAGCGATCCGCGTGGTCAAAGCCTATGTCCGTGAAGACTACGAAGAGAAAAAATTCAAAACAGCTTCAAAGAATATCTATGATTTATTCCTGAAGGCAGAACGGATCGTTTCCTGGCAGTCTCCGTTGATGAGCGGAACGGTATACGGATGCGTACTCGCCATCAGCTGGATCGGTGCGCATATGATCGTCCAGAATGAATTATCGATCGGAAGCATGATGAGTTTGCTGACGTATTGCACCTACATTCTGATGAGTTTGATGATGTTGGGAATGATTTTCCTAATGGTCACCATGAGCCTTGCGGCAATGGGCAGAATCGCGGAAGTCATCAATGAGAAGTCCGATCTTACCAATCCGGAAAATCCGATCTATGAAGTACCGGACGGCTCGATCGTATTTGATGATGTGGATTTCGCCTACCAGAAGGGAATCGGACAGAACGTTTTATCCGATATCAGCATCTCCATCGGTTCCGGAGAAACCATCGGGATCCTCGGCATGACCGGTTCCGGCAAAACCAGTCTGGTCAGTCTGATCAGCCGGCTTTACGATGCCAAAGAGGGAAGAGTACTGGTCGGCGGACACGATGTGCGGGAATATGATCTGGATACATTACGCAACAGCGTATCCATCGTTTTACAGAAAAACGAGCTCTTCTCCGGGACGATTTACGAAAACCTGCGCTGGGGCGATGAAAACGCGACTGACGAGGAATGCGAAAAAGCCGCCCGTATCGCGCAGGCGGATGCCTTCATCCGGCAATTCCCTGACGGGTATAACACCTATATCGAACAGGGCGGAACCAACGTTTCCGGCGGACAGAAACAGCGTATCTGTATCGCACGCGCTTTGCTGAAGAAACCGAAGATCCTGATCCTGGATGATTCGACTTCCGCCGTGGACACCGCGACGGACGCAAAAATCCGGAAGGGATTCCGGGAGGATCTGCCGGAGATGACCAAA
>CACZNO010000074.1 GCA_902782505.1 uncultured Erysipelotrichaceae bacterium
ATCGAAGCTTCCGGGTATGATTATCTGCGCGCGATCAAACTGGCGGAAAACATCAAGGGCAAGAAGGCGGTTCTGGGCTTTGCGCGGATCACGTCCCACGCCAAGGAAGTCAACGAAGTCCTGCAGACCAATATTGATACGTTCACGGTGCACGAACAGGAAGAAATCGCGCCGAAAATCCGCGAATTGATCGATGAGGGATACGCTTTGATCATCGGTGACGTAGCGACCAGAAGGGTAGCCATGGAATTGGGAATGAAGGCATTGCTGCTGACTTCCGGGTATGAAAGCATTCATGAAGCCATTGACCGTGCGGTACAGCTGGTCCGGTTCAAAGAATCGGCGAAAACCGAGAATGATTTTCTGAAGGGAATCATTGATACGGCGGGTGACGCGTACGCAATCGCGGATGACCGGATCCAGTTCATTTATCAATCCGCGGCGTTTAAGGAACTGAAACTTCCGTTAACCGAGATCCTGCGCCTGATCGGGCGCTGTGAAGGCGAGGGAGGATCCAATCTGGTCTTCCAGCGGGAAAAGACCATTGTCAGTGTGAATGCCTACCGCAAACCCGGCGATTTTCCGTTGTTTTACCTGGTCGCGAAGGAAGTATATTTCGGCACCGAGATCGAAAAGGAAAAGGCGGTCGCGGTCACCGGGTATACCTATCCTCTGGAAAACCTGCGGGACTATCTGAACAACGAAGGCACCTACGATCAAACCGCGGTCACCGCCGCTTTGGCAGCCGCAAAAACCAACAATCCGCTTCTGATCGGCGGACCGGTCGGCGTCGGAAAACACAAACTCGCCAAGGCGATTCACCGCGCCGGCGCCTATTATATGCGGCCTTTCATCATGATTTACTGCCGCTATGCCAACCCGATTCCCCTGATCAATAAAATTCTGGAACAGAACATGTTCGGAACCATCTGTCTGGACGAAGTGGACCGTCTGGACGCTTCCGCGCAGAACGATCTGGTGCATCTTCTGCGGAAAACAGATCCCCGGAATTTCCGGCTGATTGCCCTGATTTCCAAAAAAGCCAACCACCGGGAATGGACCGGGGCGGCAGACGGGGAATTCCTGGATTTCTTCTCCCCGTTTGTGATCAATCTTTCCGGCATCAACGAGACCGGCCGCAACCTGGGGAAAATCGTCAACCTGTATATCATGGACTACAACGAAAAACTCGGAACCCAGATCACCGGCATCACGCCGGAAGCGCTGGATGTTTTGAGCCAGTGCGAACTGCGCCGGAATTTCTCGGAGCTGCACAACATCGTCCAGCAGGCGATGCTGGTGTGCAAGACCAGCCTTCTGACCGCGGAAGACATCCGGTTTTCGCTGAACATGCGCGAACAGATCCGCAAATCCATCAACAATATCGATCTTTCCGGCACGCTGGAGGATATTGAAAACCGGATCATCCAGACTATTCTGGAAGATGAAAAGGGGAACTATTCCAAGACCGCCAACCGGCTCGGGATCAGCCGCAGCACCCTTTGGCGTAAACTGAAAATGAACGAACAATAAGACTGCAGGTGTGCACCATGAAAAAAGACGATCTGATCGAGATAGGAACTTACCGCGGAAAGCCTTTGCGCTGGCGTGTTTTGGAAAACGGAGAAGACGGGATCACGGTGATCGCGGAAAAAATCATCGACGCCGGTGCCTATGCGCCGAAAAAGAGTTACCGGATGCAGCCGTGGAAGACTTCTCCTTTGCGGACCAGGATGCAGAAGATGTACGAAACGTGTTTTACGCCGGAAGAGAAAACGTGGATTCTGAAGACGCAGTTCCGCCTGGTTGCGTACGATACCGACGGCAATAAGGAAATCCTGGACGAGGCGGATGATTATCTGTTGCTTCCGACGAGGGAGGAAATGGAGAATCTGTTTGAAAAGGACACGTACCGTACGACGAAACAAGGCAGGGAAGTGCCCTGTAAAAATTTCGACCGGCTTTGCGAAGTGGATCCGGCTGCGCTTGAAAACGGTCTGGGACCGAATGAAGAGGAAGAGCGTTACCGTCCCTTGTCTTCCTCCGCATATTGTGCGTACTGGATGATGTCTCCGACGCGCAGTCTGGATGAATGGAATCTCTACGTGAATTCCATGGGACTCATCCGGGCGAAGAATACGGCCGATATCTGCGGTATACGTCCTTGCATGCGCATTGCGAACCGGGATTACCCCGCGGCGGGAACGTTCCGCTACGAAGAAAAAGAACGGGTGGAAACGCCGTTTCCCTATGAAAAAGTACGTTTCGGACAATATGAAGGCACGCCGTTAGAGTGGCTGGTGCTGGAAAAAGAGAAAGACAGACAGCTTGTGATTGCGGAAAAAGGACTGAAGGCCGTGCCTTATACGGATTATTTCATGGTCAGCCAGTTTAAATACAGCGCTGTCCGGAAGTGGCTTTGCGATGAGTTTTATCCGCATGCGTTTACGGAAGAAGAAAAAGAGCGCATCCTGATCACGACGGTGCACACGCCGAAATCTCCTTCGGATATCAGTGCCTGGAAAGGACCGGAAGATACCGAGGATTTCCTGTTTCTTCTGACGTATGAGGAAGTAAAGAAGTATTTCCCGGCGCAGATCGACCTGTTCTGTTATACCTTGAAAGAACAGGGGGAACCCGTCACATGGTGGTTACGGGATCACAGCACGCTGGCGGACAACCAGTGGGTGATCGGGGAACGGTGGACCGACGATTACTACACTATTGAGTATATCCCGCAATCCCGCCGCGACGTTTATGTACGGCCGGCTATGTGGATAAAAAACGGGGAATGATTCGCAAGAATTTGATTTTACGAAGGCGGCAGGCGCCGCCTTTTTTTGTGAACGATTTCGCATTCTTAACTACTGTACCAAAATAGAACGATATAAGTTGGTTGTTCAGGTTTTTGTTGGAAGGCAATTGACATGAAATGGCTTTCAAGATACTTTTATGGTGGAAATAGAACTACAAACGTTTCAAAATAGAACAGATTTCGGAGGAATCATACTATGTCAACAATCGTTGTATCGCATGCGCTTTACAAGGACGGAATGGAAGTTCTAAAAGACAATCATCTGGTAATTCCCAACAACGGGGATTCCGACATCATCATCGACGATCTGAAGGAAGCGGATGCGTATATTCTGCGCATCGGCAAAATCGACCGCAAGGCAATCGAGCAGTGCCCGAAACTGAAGGTCATCACAAGACCGGGCGTCGGATATGATTCGGTCGACGTCAAGGCGGCGACGGAATACGGCATTCCGGTGGCGTTATGCCCCTCGACCAATGCCGGCGCGGTCGCGGAACATACCGTAGCGTTAATTCTCTCGATTGCGAAGAACATCGTCCGCTACAACAATGAAACCGAACACGGCAACTACGCCGTACGCAATACCTTCACCGCGGTCAACGTGGAAGGCAAGACCGTCAGCGTCCTGGGATTCGGAAGAATCGGGCGCAAGGTCGCGGAATTCTGCACGGGACTCGGTATGAAAGTCGCAGCGTATGATCCGTATGTAAAACCGGAAGACGTAAAGGCCATGGGTTATATTCCCACCTCGGACTTACATGAAGCGTTATCGCTGGGCGACTTCGTGACGATTCACATGCCGTCGATGGATTCGACCCGCGGCATGATCGGAAAGGCGGAATTCGATGCGATGAAAGACGGCGCGTACTTCATCAACTGCGCCAGAGGGGACATCGTCCAGGAAAACGAACTGTACAATGCCTTAGTCAGCGGCAAGCTCGCCGGCGCGGCAGCCGACGTGCTCGAAAAAGATCCGCCGGAAAACGACAACCCGTTATTCAAACTGAATAACTTCATCATTACCCCGCATTCCGCGGCGCAGACCAAGGAAACCGCTTCGGCATTGGCAATCATGGCCGCGGAAGCAACCCTGACGGTCTTACGCGGAGAAAAATGGCCGCATGTGGCGAACCCGGAAGTATACGAACATCCCAAGTGGAGAGGAAAATAGAACATGAGTGATCAGACAGCCGTGATTGAAAACGACGTCGGAGTGATTCTGGCGGATGACTTAACCGGAGCGTGCGATTCGGCGGTGCGCATTTTAGGCGCAGGCAGACGGGTTGCGGTTTCGCTGGATCATCACCTCGATTCGTTCAACGGCTACAACTACATGGCTGTCAACACCAACACCCGCAGTTCCGATGAAGCGCTCAGCAAGGCCCGCATCATCAGTGCCGTAAACAATGTACGCTCGCTGAACGGTACGGTGCGCTACAAGAAAATCGATTCGATGCTGCGGGGAAACATCACCGCGGAACTCGAGGCATTGTTTGAAACTTTGCCCATCGACGCGGTATTGATCGCACCGGGCTATCCGGAAAACGACCGCATCGTCGAAAACGGAGTTCTGTATGCCGGCAATACGCAGGACGCGATTGCGTTGGTCCTGCAGCTTCCAAGACCCTGCGGGATCCTGTCTGCCAAATTGCTGGAACAAGGCCCGGAATACACCGCGGCCCAAATAGAAAAACTGTACCGCGAAGGAGTCCGCTATTTCATCGGCGATTCCGTAAACAGTTCGGATCTCGAAGTTCTGGCGGAAGCTCTGCGGAAAACTTCGCTGAATATTCTTCCGGCGGGAAGCGGCGGACTGGTCCGGTACATCTTCAACGAGAAAACAACCGGAACGGAAACACCCGCCATGTCCGTAGGCGATGATCCGCGGATCCTCTATGTGATCGGTTCGGGCAACCCGGTGACCGTACGGCAGGTGAAAGAATATCTGAAACATACCGGCGCCCATACGGAAGCCGTGGATACGGTGTATCCCGCAGAACCGGATCCAAAGTTCCCGCTTCTGGTATCGACCAGGCAGGTCCTGGAAGGCAAACCGGTCTGTAAGAAGACCGTCGGCAACAACATCAGCAATCACGCGATCGAATCCGGATTGTCTGAAATTGCCGGAAGATACTATCACAAAGGGGTCCGGAAGATGTTCTTGACCGGCGGAGATACCGCCTACGAAGTTCTGAAAACGATCGGTTTTTCGGAAATTGAGATCCTCGGCGAAAGCGAGCCCGGCGTGGTGATCGCCATTGCCCGCGGCAAAGACCTTGATGACTTATGTATTGTAACCAAGAGCGGAGGGTTCGGAAGTCCGGAAGCATTGATCCGCGTTGAAAAACTGCTGAACGGCAGCGAAGGAGAACCGCATGTTTAAACCTTATGGAATTATCTGTCCCGTATCCACTCCGTTAAACGAAGACGAAACCATCAATGAAGCGGAATTACGCCGTCAGTGCGACCGGATCGTAGACGCCGGATTGCAGGGAATCTTCCCGTTAGGAACCAACGGCGAAAACTACGCGATGGAATTTGAGGAAAAAGTACGGGTGCTGGAAATCGTCATCGACCAGATCAACCACCGGATCCCGGTGTATGCCGGAACCGGATGCGTATCGACGAAAGGAACCATCGAATTAACGAAAAAAGCGAAGGAACTCGGTGCGGATGTGGCGTCGATCGTGACTCCGTATTACGCCGCGGTCAGCCAGGAAGGCTTGATCCGTCACTATACCGCGATCGCGGAAGCGGTGGACATTCCGATCCTGATCTACAACATGCCCGCACGCACCGGCGTCAACGTGGCTCCGGCCACCGTGGCGAAGCTGGCGAAAATCCCCAACATCGTAGGGGTGAAGGATTCCAGCGGAAACTTCGACAACATGCTGCAGTATTTTGAAAACACCGACCGTGAAGAGTTCTCGGTGTTATCCGGAAACGATTCATTGATCCTCTGGTGCTTACAGGCCGGAGGAACCGGCGGGATCGCGGGATTATCCAACGTGTTCCCGGAAAGAATCGAGGCGATTTATCAGAACTTCCTGAAGGGAAACTTCGCGAAGGCATTGGAAATCGAAAACTCCATCCGTCCGTTACGCAAGGTGATGGCTTCGGCCAATCCGAACTCCGTCATCAAGCGCGCGGCCACTTTCATGGGACAGAATATGGGACCCTGCAAGGCGCCGTTTGACTTGCAGAGCGAGGCGATCGACGAAGCGATCAAGGCGGCTCTGGCATACGCGGAAAAGACTCCGCTGGACTAGGTGAATAAACGAAGAGGGCGTTTGTTTATAAAGGAATAAAGATAGAAACAAGGAGGAAAATATGAAAAAAGCTATTTCTATCATGTTAGTTGTTCTGATGGTATTCGGCTTAGCGGCTTGCAACGGCAAGAAAGACCCGGATCCGGAAACCAAGGAAACCATCAAGATCGCGGTTATCGACGCTTTCACGGGTGACAAGGCTGTAAACGGCCAGTACTCCAAGGAAGGTATCGAACTGGCGTTAGCGGAAATCAATGAAAAGGGCGTCTTAGGCCGCCAGGTTGAATTGATTTACGAAGACGGTCAGGGCAAAGAAACCGAAACGACGAACGCTTTCCAGAAGGTTACTGCGGAACACAAACTGGACGCGGTCATTCTCGACAAGTATTCTTCCGACGTATTAGCGGTTGAACAGTTCGTTGCGGAAAACGGCTTACCGACCTTCTGCCAGGGTTCCTCGATCAAGATCGAAGGCTCTTCGACCAAGAACCTGTATTCCACCCGTCGTTCCGACGCGGGCGCCGGCGGATCTGTCGTAGCATTCATCAAGGAACAGGGCGTCAAGAAAGTCGCGATCCTGCACTCCCCGGATGCGTTAGGCCAGTCCATGGGCAAAGTCGTTGTTGACGGCTTAGCGAAGATCGGTGTCGAAGTTGTTTCCGACCAGCAGTTCGCAAACGAAGACCAGAACTTCACGAACTACATCGCGAAGGTTCTCGCTTCCGGCTGTGATTGCTTCGTAGCGATTGCGCAGACTACCCATTCCGCACAGATCATGATCGCGGCGCAGGAAGCCGGCTTAAGCCAGGGCGACAATGCGATCCTGTGCATCGGTAACTCCGCATTCGTTCAGCAGTCTTCCATCCAGAACGCGTTAGAAGCTTCCAACAACTGGTATGCCTGCACCGCGTTCTCCCCGACCATCTCGCTGGAACCGACCGCTTCCTGGATCAAGAAGTACAATGACACCTACGGCCGTTTACCGGACATGACCTCCGCTTGCATGTATGACAGCTTAAAGATGCTGGCGTACGCAATGGAACAGGCCGGCAGCACCGATCCGGAAAAGGTCAACGCTGCGATTCAGGCGATCACGGATTTCAAGGGCGTAGTCGCTTCCTACGGCTACCAGGGCAATCCGATGATGTCCAAGGCAGAATATGTCTGCCATATCGAAGACCAGAAGTCGATTGTTAAGCAGATCGTTTACGCTGAATAGTATTTGACAGGATTTCTAGACAGGCGTGTGCGTGGATGCGCGCACGCCTGCCTTTATGGAAAATGAAGGAAAGGTGATCAATTATGTTATATCTCCAAATGGCAATCACCGGTATCTCAATGGGAATGCTGTATGCCCTGATGGCGATGGGTCTGACCCTCATCGTAAAGGCTGTCGGCGTTTTAAACTTTGCTCATGGTCAGTTGTTTATGCTGGGGGCGTATCTCACTTACTGGCTTACCCACCAGCTCGGCCTTCCTCTTTGGGGGGTTATCATCTGCGGCGTGATCGTGTTCGCGATCTGCGGCGCGGCATATATGTTTTCGGTCTATTGGCCGTTACGGAATTCACCATGGAAAGTCACTGTTACCATTAGTACTCTGGGTGCATCGATTGCGTTAAAAGAGCTTGTTCAGATCGTTTGGGGAACAATCCCTTTAACGATGAAACCGATTGTAAACGGAGTTATTCACATCGGTACAGTTTATTTAAATTATCAGTATCTGTTCATTATCGCCATCGGCGGCGGCTTGATGGCCCTTGTCTATATCCTGTTTGAAAAGACCTTCTTGGGAAAAGTCATGCAGGCGACGGCACAGGACCGTTATTGCGCGGAACTGATCGGCATTCCGACCATCGTCTCCATCATGGCGACGTATATGATCTCCTTAACGCTGTCGGGCACCGGCGGCTGGCTGGCCGGTCCGTTGTTCCTGGTATCCAGTTCCTTGGGCTCTTTGGCGCAGAAGGCATTCGCCGGCATGGTTCTCGGCGGATTCGGAAACGTCAAGGGTGCGATCGTCGGATGCTTGCTGATCGGTATGATCGAATCCTTCGGTCTGATTATCACCGACGCATATAAAGACGCGATCGTATTTGCCGTTCTGATTATCGTACTGGTAGTACGGCCGACCGGAATCTTCGGAGAAAAGATTTCGGAGAAAGCGTAGGTGCGGGTATGGAAAAAGTGAAATCATTCTTCGGGAACAATCTGACGAAAGTGCTTGCAGCGGTTGTGCTGCTGCTGTTGTTCTTCTTAATTCCGACTTCCGTGAACCCCTACATCATGAAAGTCATCAATCTCGGTCTGATCTACTTCGTGGCGGTTGCCGGGTTGTGCGTCATCCTGGGTATGGGCGGTCAGCCGACCTTCTCTACGGCAGGTATGATGGGCTTAGGCGCATATACCGTTGCGTTACTGACCACTCTGAAAGGCTGGAGCCCGGTCCCGGCGCTGATCGTGGCGGTGTTATGGGTTTCTGTATTCTCAATCTTCATGGGCCTTGCGTTATTCCGTCTGAAGGGCAGTTACTTCTCGTTCGCAAGTATCGGGTTCACGTCGCTGATCTTCACCGTTTTGACCAACTGGCTGGATCTGACCGGAGGACCGGACGGCATCAAGAACATTCCGCGGTTGGGTATCGGAGAACTCGTCTGCAAGAATTACTACGATTACTTCCGCGTACTGTTCATCATCGCGTTAGTGTGCTACCTCATCATCCAGCGGATCCGCAAGAGTTATCTCGGAAGAGCGCTCGGATGCGTAAGAGACAATGAAATCGCGGCGCAGTGCATGGGGATCAACGCTTATCGCACGAAGGTCATCAGCTTCAT
>CACZNO010000075.1 GCA_902782505.1 uncultured Erysipelotrichaceae bacterium
ACCGTCGTGGAAGTCGGGGTCGATCTGCCCGATACCAACGTCATGATCATTTACGACGCGGAGTGTTTCGGGTTATCGCAGCTTCATCAATTGCGCGGAAGAGTCGGAAGAGGCGGCCGGGAAGGATACTGTTATCTGTTGACGGGATCCAAGGATCCGGATGTCAAAGAGCGTCTGGAGTTTCTCGCCCATACGCCGGACGGCTTCAAAATCGCGCAGTACGACCTCGAACACCGCGGTCCGGGGGATTTGCTGGGGAACCGTCAAAGCGGCGCTCCGGGGTTCATTCTGGGCGATTTCGTAAGGGATCAGGACGTGATGCTGCAATCCCGCAAGGACGCGCGTTTTATCCTCGAACACATCGAGGCTTACCCGGGCATTTCCGATTACCTTCTGACGGACGGAAAGAAATATTTGGATAATTTTTAGCACTCTCCTATTGACAGTGCTAAAAATTAGGACTATAACATAATTGAACAAAGGAAGAGAGAAGATCCTACGGACATAGAATCCAAACCCTCCATTCCCTTGCTCAGGAAACATAGTTCACTTGAACGATGAAAATGAGTAAAGGAGGTAAATGACTATGTTGGTACCTAGTATTTTCGGAGAAAATTTGTTTGATGACTGGATGGATGACTGGCCGGTATGGACAGGCTTTGAAAACCGCGCCGACCGCAAACTGTACGGCAAGCACGCCAACCGCGTGATGCTGACGGATGTGCACGATAAGGAAGATCACTATGAAGTGATGATCGATCTGCCGGGCTTCAAGAAAGAAGAAATCACCCTGCAGCTCAAAGACGGTTATCTGACCGTTACGGCTTCCAAAGGCCTGGATGAAGAAGAAAAGGACAAGAAGGGCACTGTGGTCCGTCAGGAACGCTATGCCGGTACGATGTCCAGAAGCTTCTACGTCGGGGAAAACATGACGAAGGAAGACATCAAGGCGAAGTACGAAGACGGCGTTCTGCATCTGAATGTTCCGAAGAAGGAAGAAAAGACCGTTCCGGAAATCACGACGATCGATATCGAATAACGCATCAAAAAAGCCCCGTTTCAAGCGGGGCTTTCTTTTGGAATCAGTATTGGAGTTTTGCGGACAGATGAAGCGCCCGCATTTCTTTTTCCTTGAACTTCAGGACTTTGCGGTCATAGGTGTAGATGCCGTTGGTTTCGATTTCCACATCCGATAACTGGGTGTAGATCAAGGCGCTTAAACCCTTGGATTTCAGCGGGATCACTTCCTTCAAAATGAAATCGGTGTAACGCTTCTGCAGTTCTTCCGGCGTCTTGAAGGTGCCGTAGCTGAATTTCTTCTTTTCCCATACGTGATCTTCCACCGGATGTCCGAACCCGCCGGCTTCGGATACGATAAAGATGCGGGATCCTTTCTTCGGAGCTTTCAGTTTCGTGAAGTAGATGTGCAGGCTGGTGAAGTCTCCGCCGCCCTGATCGGAAAATCCGCTGGCCTGGTCGATCAGTCGGGAAGGATCAAGATTGCGGATCACATCGGTCATCCCTGAGGCGTCAAACTGGCCCCAGCGTTCGTTGAAGGGAACCCAGACGGCAATCGAGGGACAGTTGTACAGATGTTCGATCATATCCGCCAGTTCCCGGCGGAAATCTTCGCGCGAGGCGTAGGATTCTCTGCCGGCGCGCTTATACGAAGCCTTGGTGGTGTCGGGATCCTTGAGTCCCAGTAACGCTTTTCCCTGTCCGTAGACGTCGATCTGGCAGTTTCCGCCGGAAGGCATATCCTGCCATACGAGCATGCCTAAGACATCGCACCAGTAGTACCACCGTAACGGTTCGACCTTGATGTGCTTGCGCAAGACGTTATATCCGAGGTTTTTCATTGCCTCGATATCGAATTTCAACGCTTCATCGCACGGTGCGGTATAGATTCCTTCCGGCCAGTATCCCTGGTCCAGAACGCCGATCTGGAAATACGGTTTTCCGTTCAGGGCGAAGACGTTATAGCCGTTAAGATCCCTTACGCGTCCGAACGAACGCATTGCGAAGTAGGCTATGGCTTCATCCCCGGAATCGGTTTTGATGCGCAGATGATAGAGATAGGGATCTTCCGGCGTCCATA
>CACZNO010000076.1 GCA_902782505.1 uncultured Erysipelotrichaceae bacterium
ACCTTGATTGAGGAACAGATCGTTACTCTTACCGCGAATATCGAACAATTAAAGATTGAAATCGAAGAACGCAACATGCGGATTGATGAACTGAATAACCAGATCATGGACCGGATGGTGAATATTCAGCCGTTTGTATCGCTGAACAAGTACATTGAGTTCATTATGGGCGCGACGGATTTCACGGATCTGTTACGGCGCACCAGCGCAGTCAATGAGATCATGGAATACGATACGGGCCAGATCAAACTGCTGGAAGAAGAAAAAGAAAAACTGCGCCTCGATAAGGAGGAGCTGCAGGAAACCAAGAACGATCTGAGCCAGAAGGAAAATCTGTTGAAAGAGACGCTGCAGACGGTCAAGGACGCGAAAGCGGAACAGGTCCGTATGTACGATATCGCCAAGCAGCAGCAGGAAGCGCTGATGATCCAGCTGCGCGAACAACAGTCTCTTTCCGAAGAACTGAACACCAAGATCCGGGAAATCGCCGAATCTCTGTCCTACATTCCGCCTTCCAGCGGTCTGATTTATCCGGTGAACGGGTACTTCTGGATTTCCGGCGGATGCCCGACCTATTATCCGGGCGGCACGACCGAACACAAAGGCGTTGACTTCGCGGCATCCATGGGGACGCCGATCGTCGCGGTCGCCAACGGGGTCATCGCGATGACATCGGACGGCTATCCGAACTGGGGTTATATCGGCGATTACGTCGGTACGCCTTCCGGAGGCGGAAACGCGATTCTGGAAATCTTCCAGGTCAACGGTGAAACCTACGCGATTTACTACAACCACATGATGGCGGGACACTATGTCTCAGTAGGAGACGTCGTATCGCAGGGACAGGCGCTCGGAAGAGTCGGCAGTTCCGGCAACGCGTCGGGTCCGCATACCCATATTGACCTGTTCTATCTGGGCAGTATTTCAATCCAGCAGGCGTTAAACGATCTGACCTGGAGTATCTCCTTCGGAGCAGGCTGGGGTCTTTCCGGCATGTGTGACCGCAAGGGTTATGCGCCGTGCCGGCTGAATCCGCAGAATACATTCAACGTCTATTACGGATTTGAATACTATCCGTAAAACATAGTTATCAAAAGGGGGATAACGCATGAGCAGTATTTTTAAACCGATTATCAAGGGCAACGCGAAGATGTTCGGCATCTTCGTCATCGTCATGGGTCTTATTTCGATGTGCATCGGAACGTATATGGGTTTCTTCAAAGGAAGCGATTATGTGAAGACCAAAGCCGTAATCAGCCGTGTTGAAAAGAATCCGGACTATGATCCGAACTTCAGCGGCAGCGGATTCGAGTATTTCGCCTATGTGACCTATACGGTCGATGGCCGGGAATACACGGCGCCGTTAGACAGCTGGACGGATTCCTATAAAGTCGGCAAGGAAGTCCCGATTAAGTACGATCCGGTCAATCCCGAAAAAATCACGGAAGCTTCCGGTATGTACATTTATTTCATTGCCGTAGGGGCGTTACTGATCGCGGCGGAGATATTTACGATGCTGAAGAACCGGAAACAGCGCCGCCAGCTGGCAATGAGAGAACCGGAGATCCTGTTCCGGAACATGATCTATCATGAAGAAGAGAAGGAACTCTACTTCCTGACCGATCTGGGGACTCCCAAGGGTGGATGCCATATCGAAGACGCGAACCGCGAGATTCTCTACGAGGCAAAATGCACGAACTTCTCGCTGGTCGCAGACAGTGAATATGACTTCATTGACCATGTATATCCGCGTACAGTGAAGCATCTTGCCGGTAAGACAGTAACTACCACTTCTTCGTTCTTTTTGGCGATTGACGCGCATTCCACGTTCACAGTGGACGGACTGGATGTATGGAAACTGCTGCACGAAAACGGCATCGAGATCTCGACCGGGTTACGCGGGATCCGCCCGGTGTACACCATCTATCGTGACGGTGTAAAGATCGCGGAAGCGGAATCCAGCGGCTACAAAGTACACGAAGAAGATCAGAAGAACTTCCTGGATAAGCTTCCGACGGCTGCGGCAGGATTCTACAAGATCTATGCGCACGATGACAATCTGGACGCAATCTTCTTAACGCTGTTCGCCATCGGCAGAACAGACATGTTCTTATACGAATAAGCCGATACAAGTTAAAAAAAGAAAACGGGGTTGTTGGTATAGCAGCCCCGTTTCGTTTCTTCAGGCATAAGAAAACCGCCGATCCGATGACCGGCGGTTTCAAGTAAGCTATTGAATGTGGATTTCGTCACCCTCTACTTTGAATGCCTGATCCAGCTTCTCGGTTAATTCCACCATCGACATAATCTTGTTTAAGACTACGACGCGCGGGTAGGAACTTAACTGCGGAGCAATGTCTCTGCCTACAACGAAGAGATCAGCGGAATGCGGGGTGCATTCAGAAAGGGATGTGTGTTCTGCGACGACGCCGGTGATACCGAGCTTCTTAAGAGCTTTTTCAACGTTGAGCTGAACCATTAAGGAACTTCCGAGACCGGAACCGCAGCAGCACATGATTTTACGAATTGTTGCCATAAATAGCCTCCTTTATAAACTGCTTTAATTATAACCTAATTTAGATTATTTTGCCTTCTTCGGAGCAACTAAATTGAGGATAATCGGCAGTAAGTAGACAACGATGCAGATGAACATTAACGGAAGGCCCGTAACATACTTCGCGATGTTGCCGAATACGATACCCATCCAGGAGAAGTCCGCATCCGAGAATGTGGTGTTCGCGAATCCTAACGCACCGAATACAGGCATGCAGATTGCCGGTAAGAAGGTGATGATTAAGCCGTGAACGAAGGAACCTAATACGCAGCCCTTAAGACCGCCTTCAGCATTGCCGAATACGCCAGCGGAAGCGCCGCAGAAGAAGTGCGGAACAACACCCGGGAGAATCAGAGCTAAGCCTAAGCCAGCCTTGTTCAGAGCGACGAGGATCAATAAACCAACGATACCGCCTAAGAAGGATACCAAGAAGCCGATTAATACAGCGTTCGGAGCATACGGGAATACAACCGGGCAGTCGATTGCCGGAACAGCGCCCGGAACCAGCTTTTCAGCAATACCCTTGAATGCCGGAACGATTTCACCGACGATCAGACGTACACCGGACAGGATTACATAAACCGCACCGGAGAAGTCAAGACCACGGGTGATAGCCCATACTACCCAGTTGGTCGGAGTTTCTGTTCCGACGTTGAGTAATACGTTCAGGTTCGCAAACTGGGTCGGATCCGCTTTGAGGATTCCGCGTCCTACTGCGATACCGGTGACTAATAAGAAGAA
>CACZNO010000077.1 GCA_902782505.1 uncultured Erysipelotrichaceae bacterium
ACGCACCACTGGCCTTCGTTGTTCATGGTATAACGGCTGAGATCGCTCATTTTCTCTGCATACGCCTTCCCGTACGCACGGATCTTCTTCGGATCGATCCCTGCGAGGTTTCCCGGCGCGTCGGAAGTAATGCTCAGGTAACAGGCGTGATGATCCTGTTCATATTTCTTCTTGTCGTATACATGGTCCGGAATTTCGGACAGCGTTTTTACGGACTGGTATTTGTAGGAAAACCGCGTAAGCTTGTTGTCACGCCAGTTCACACTGACGCTCGAAGCCCCGGCTTTGTACGCTTCTTCCGCGCACATTTCCACGAATTCCGCGTCGTTTACACGGGCATTGATGACTAAGGGCTGTCCCTTTTGAACATTCACTCCGCGGCGTACCGCCAGTTTCGCATATTTCTTTAAAACTCGTTTGTTTTTCATCTTTTCGACCTCCGCGTATTTCGTTTTTCATCATAACACAGTTTTGAAAATATGCGATAATACCCATAAGAAACAAGGAGGTTTCCGCATGACTTTTTCGTACGATTACTACCTGCAATGCGCAAAGTATATAAAGGAACGCGCTCCGTTTGAACCGGAAATCGGTTTGATCCTGGGAACGGGACTCGGACCTTTTGCGTCGCAAATCGAAAATCCGGTATCCATCCCGTATAAGGAAATCCCGAACTTTCTTGTGTCGACTGCCCCGGGACATGCGGGGAAACTGATTTTCGGCACAATATCCGGCAGAAAAGTCGTTTGTATGGCGGGACGGTTCCACTCCTACGAAGGATATTCCTTTGAACAGTTATCCATTCCCGTGCGGGTATTGAAGCTTCTGGGCATTCAGAAACTGATCCTGACGAATGCTGCCGGCGCCGTCAACCTCACCTATCATCCCGGAGACATCATGATCATCAGCGATCATCTGAAGCTGACCGGCGATTCCCCGATGAAGGGGCCGAACATTCCGGAATTCGGCGAACGCTTTTTCGATATTTCGGCGATGTATACGCCAAAGCTGCGGAATATTGCGAAAGAGTGCGCCAAGGATACCGGCCTTCGCATTCATGAAGGCGTGTATATGTTCTTCACAGGCCCGCAGTTTGAAACTCCCGCGGAAATCCGGGCTGCCAGAATTCTCGGCGCGGATGCGGTCGGAATGTCCACGGTGACCGAATCCCTGACAGCTGCGCACTGCGGTTTACCGGTATTGGCGATGTCCGTCATCACCAACATGGCCGCCGGTATCACCAAAGACGCGCTCTGTCAGGAAGAAGTCGAAAAAGTCGGTGATATGGTAGCTACCAACTTCTCCGAATATATGAAGAAAATCGTTCAATCCATATAAAACCTCATAAATATCGCTTTTACGCGATATTTTTCCTTTTTTCCTGTAACGAATCCGCCCGTTTGCGCATTTACTTAGTGAAGGGCAAGAAAGATGAACAAACAAGATCTCGAACAACTGTACATGGATTACGCCGATACCGTCTACCGCTTCCTGCGGGTCAAGACCGGATCTTCCGATTTAGCGGAAGAACTGACCCAGGAAACATTCTTTCAGGCGGCCCAAAGTATCGACCGGTTCGACTACAGCTGTCAGTTCAGCACCTGGCTGATCGGCATCGCGAAAAATGTGCTGCGTACGCATTACCGGAAGCACAGCCATGCCGAAGTCCCGCTGGAAAGTGCCCCGGAACCTTCCGTTCCTTCCGCAGAAGAAACCGTTTCAAGACAACTGTCCGCGGAGCGTATTCTTAAAATGATTCATAAAGCGGAAGAACCGGGACGGGAAATCCTGTATATGCGGATTCTCGGAGACTTGTCCTTCCGGCAGATCGGAGAAATCTTCGGTCAGTCGGAAAACTGGGCGCGAATCAATTACTTCCGCGCCAAACAGCGAATCGTAAAGGAGATGGAAAAAGATGAAACAGACAATACCTTGTGAGATCATTCGTGATTTATTGCCGTTATACACCGATCACCTTCTGTCGAAGGAATCGGAAGAACATGTCCGTGCACATTTGGAAACCTGTGAAGAATGCCGCAAAATCTATGAACGGATGAATATGCCGGAACCGGTTGCGCCTTCTGAGACCGCCTCTGTTGACTACATGAAGAAAATCAAGAAAAACCGTACACGGATCATCGGGATCCTGGCGCTGGCCGCGGCTTTGATCATCACCGGCACCATCGCTTTCTTCGGAATCCGCGCGTCGAAGCCGCAGGTATCCTACAACAAGGAAACCTATACCGTGGTGATTCACGGAAAGTCCGGTTACGAAAACCTGAAGCTTCCCGCCGAAGCGGAAAACGCCGTATATCTGGATGCGCAGGACGACAATTTCCACATGTCGGTATATCTGCCGGTCTTACGGCTGGGTGATACGACCCGTTCGGAATTTATTCCTTCCTATCTGGAGCGTACGGATAAGAGTTTAGCCTTCCTGCATCAGTATCTTCATGACAACGCACCGGAAGTATATTCGGAAGCCACGGCAAAGAAATTCACGGAATTCAGCATCCGTGACAACAACGCCTACGATTACAAAAACGAATCCGACCGGATCTTTGTGGAACTGGGCAATTACTACTGGCACCGCGAAGAACTCTATCTTCTGGCAATCATGAACACGCCGACGGTCGAATGGCAGCAGTTAGGCTACGCATGGTATCTCGGAAATCTGGTAAATCCGTACTGCGAATCGTCCGGCCTAAAAGTCCTGACTCCGGATTATCCGTACTACGAAGCCTTTGTCAAAATGGGCGGCGACCCGGAGTTAAAGTCTCCGGAAGACACCCGGATCCTGTATGACGCCATCGCGCATGTCTGCCTGACCAAGGGAATGCACTGGGGAACCGCTTATGAAAGCTATCCGGTGTATGAGACCGCATTCTATAAAGGTGCGAAGAAAGCGCTCGGCGGCAATACGATGAGCGTCGCCATGGCCTCTTCCTTCATAGCGTATCTTTGCGAAACGTACGGATTTGACAAAGTATCTTCCTACTGTTTCGGCAAGACCTCGTTTGAGAAAGCGTTCGGCCTTGCGTTCAATGACGCATACGAAGCCTGGACGAAAGTCCTCCTCGCCTACTGAAAAGAAGACAGTCATCTGTCTTCTATTTTGTTCAGATAGGTCTCCATGCCGCCGATGATCTCTTCGGCGGTTTTTCGTCCGATATCATAGGCTTCCTGCATCTTGGCGGGATCGTGTTCGATTTTGCCGACCGGCAGGTTTCCCGGCGGACGTACCGCGAATACCCTTCCGGCTTTTTCCAGACGCATAATACGGTCTAAGACTTCGTTGTATTTTTCCGGACGCTCGTCCATGGCTTTGGCTACAGCCGGGTACAGCGCATGGAATCCCGGGATTCTTGTCATTTTTCCCTTGCGGTATTCCAGCGGCTGCGTCAATACGATCACGATTTTTTCATAGCCGCGGTTTAGGGCATAGTCCAGCGGAATCGAATCCGCCGCTCCTCCGTCCACATACGATCCGCCGCGGATCTTCACCGGTTTTCCCAGCATCGGCATCGTCGCGGAGGCACGGACCCATTCCAGCGATTCGTACGACATATCCGGAACCGTATGATAGACCGGTTTTCCGGTCTTGACGTCGGTCGCGACCACGGTAAACACACAGGGGTTATCGACAAAGGTCTTTTCGTCGAAAACGTCCAATTCCGCCGGCAGCACGTGATAACAGAATTCCCCTCCGTAAAGATCGCCGGTGGTGATCAGGGAACGGATGCTGCAGTACCTGGGATCTTTCGCAAAACGCTTGTTGTAGCGGATCGTACGACCTTTCTGGCGCGATACATAGTTGACGCCGAAAGTCGCTCCGGCGGAAACCCCGATTACTTCGTCAAATTCCAAGCCATGATCCATCATCACATCCAGGACGCCCGCAGTGAAAAGACCGCGCATCGCGCCTCCTTCCAGCACCAGGATCGAACGTTTCTTATCTTCGGACATACCTGCAGTCTATCCTGTTTCTTACACGGAATCAATAAGGGGAACCGCTTTTGCCGTTCCCCTTGCGTAGATTTTTTTAAAGACTAGATTTTTTCCGCGAGTTCCGCGGCAATGCGTACGCATTCATTACAGGGACATAATACCTTCCCCGTATCGACGCCTTTCAGATCCCGGCAGGCAGTCGCGCCGGCTTTCGCCTTGAATTCGTTCAGAAGATCCCTTGATTCCCGGATGACGGCCCGGCCTTGAAACTTCTTGAGTCCCAGGATCATTTCCGCCGCACATAAAGCACCGCAGGTTCCTTCCATAGAACCCATGCCGACGCAAAACGCCGCGCCGAGCTTCTTCAGGGTTTCTTCGTCCAAGCCGATCTCGTCGGAAAACGCGCACAGGACAGATTGGGCGCAATTGTACCCGTTCCGTTTCAAATCGACCGCTTTTTCTGCGCGTATCATTGTGTGTACCCTCTTATTCCACCGCGTTTACAAACGCGAAGATTTCTTCCCGGATCTTCTGGTTGACTTCCATCGCGTGTTCGCGGGAATCCTGTTTGGTATAGAAATAGAACTTGATCTTCGGTTCAGTTCCCGAAGGACGGATCGCAAACTAGCTGTTGTTGTCCAGCCAGAAACGTAAAACATCAGACGG
>CACZNO010000078.1 GCA_902782505.1 uncultured Erysipelotrichaceae bacterium
TCCGTACGGAAAAGACCGGATTCCCGGAGGTTCTTCGGGCGGTTCCGCGGTCTTGACATCTTTGGGCGTCGTTCCGCTGGCGATCGGCACCGATACCGGCGATTCCATCCGTAAACCGGCGGCGTATTGTAACGTGGTCGGTGTGAAACCTACGTACGGCCGGATCTCGCGTTACGGAGTGATTCCTTACGCGTCCAGTCTGGACCATGTCGGATATTTCACGAATAACGTGTCCGACGCTGCGTACGCGTTGGAGATCCTCGCGGGAAAAGACGAGCGCGATATGACCAGTTCGGACGAACCGGTAAAAGAGTATTCGAAAAACCTCGGGAAAGACATCCGGGGAAAGAAAATCGCGGTTTTCGGAAACGTTTATGACACCCTGGAAGACGGAGAGGTAAAAAAGGCGTTTGACCGCGTTGTGCGGGGATTCGCGGAGAAAGGCGCCGTCGTGGAAAAACGGTATATGGACGAAAAACTGTTCTCGTGCGTTACGGTGGTCTACTTTATTATTTCCAATTGCGAAGCGAGTTCCAATCATGCCAATCTGGACGGAATCCGGTTTGGGCTGCAGGAGGACGGAGATTCCTACGAGGATATCATGATCAAGACCCGGACAAAAGGCTTCAGCACCCTCATCCGGGAACGGTTCATCATCGGATCGTACGGCCTTTTCCGGAAGAACCGGGAAGAAATTTTCCTGAAAGCGCAAAAGGTGCGCCGTCTGATCGTGGAGGATTATCACCGCATGGCGGAAGGCTTTGACGCGGTTATTGCGCCGACCTGTCCGCACGGAGCGCCGAAATTCGAAGACGACGATGATAAAACGTTCCGTGAAAACAACGCGCCGGTCAATTATCTTCCGATCATGAATTTCTCGGGCGATCCCTCCATGAGTGTTCCGATGGGATTTGAAGGGGAAATGCCGGTTGGATTGTGCATCAGCGCAAAGGCGTTTGATGAAGAAACGATGTTCGAAACTGCGTACGCGGCGGAACAGATCGTCCGCGCGGAGGAAAACGCATGAAATACGAAACCGTGATCGGAGTGGAAGTTCATACGGAACTGCGTACAAATACGAAGATGTTTTCAGGCGCGCCGGCACGGCATGCGAAAACTCCGAATACCTGCGTAAGCGAAATCGATATGGCTTTCCCGGGCACGCTTCCAAGCCTTAACAGAACCGCGGTGCGTTACGGGGTGATGATCTGTGCGGCGTTAGGGTGTGAAGTGGATCCGTTATTGCGGTTCGACCGTAAAAACTATACGTATCCCGATCTTCCCAAGGGATACCAGATCACCCAGTATTTCCATCCCTTAGGAAGAAACGGATCCCTGGTAGTCAAAACCGGGGAGAATGAGCGTAAAATCCGCATTGCGCGGGTACATCTGGAAGAAGATACCGCCAAACAGTTCCATAAAGGAGATCTGACGTATCTCGATTTCAACCGTGCGGGAATTCCGTTAGCCGAGATCGTCAGCGAGCCGGATCTTCGAAGCGCGGAGGAAACGGCGCTCTTTGTGGCCGAATTAAGAAATCTTTTAGAATTCCTCGGCGTTTCCGACGCTAAAATGGAAGAAGGATCCCTCCGGTGCGACGTGAATGTTTCCGTAAGGAAAGCGGGGGAAGAAACCTACGGCGTCAAGTGCGAGATCAAAAACCTGAACTCCATCGCGGATATCCGTAACGCTGTCCGTGAAGAAACCAAACGGCAGGTAGAACTGTTGGAGAAGGGAATGCCGATCCGCGGCATGACGTTACGGTACGATGAGGCTTCGGGAAAGAATGTAGTCTTGCGTCCGAAAGAAGAAACGGTAGACTATAAGTATTTCCCCGATCCGAACATTCCGCCGGTGCGCTTGGCGAAAGGATTCCTGGAAGATATACAAAAGAATATGCCGGAGCTTCCGCAAAAGAAAAAGGCCAGATATATGTCCGGTTACGGACTCAGCGAATACGAAGCCGGAATCCTGACTTCCTCCAAAGGACGCGCGGACCGTTTTGAGAAAACCCTGACGTATACGAAATACCCGAAGATCGCAGCGAAACTGTATCTGGGGGATATTGCGGGAATGCTTAGGGAACAGGGGATTTCCATGGAAGACGCGCCGTTTAAGGAAAAAGACATTGCGGATCTGGCGACTGCCGTAGGGGAAGAACGTATTTCGAACAAACAGGCGAAAGACCTGCTGCCGGAAATCCTGAAAGGAAAAAACACTCTGAATCTGATCGCGGAAAGAGGGATTCGACGTGTGGCGGATGAACAGTTCATCCGGGAAGCCATCGGGAAAGTCTTGCGGGAAAACGAAAAAACCGTGCAGGATTACCGCAGCGGGAAAGACCGGGCTTTGGGTTTTCTGGTCGGAAAAGTGCTGAAAGAGACAAAAGGAACAGCCGATCCGGCCTATACCCACCAACTGGTGAAGGAAGAAATCGACAATCCGCACAGTAAATGATAGAATAGTACCGTTGGCGAGGAGGTAAGCCATGAATCCAAACGAACAGAACACATCGGAAGAAATGCTTAAGGCGCTGAGCGGGCCGGATACGGCGTAAAGCACGGCGGAAGATTTAAGCTCTCCGGCGAAGTCCGAAGGAGTTTCTTTTTCCGATGAAATAAAAAACGAAGAGGAAACGGCCACCAAGGTCATCGGGGATACGATCCCGGTTACCCAGATGGACAGTTTCAAAGATAAAAAGAGAGTCAGTAAAAGCGAGGAGGCGGAAGACGTGGCTTCCAGAAATGAAAGAATCAAAGGACGCATACGCCGTTTAAACGCGTCCATCATTATCTGTCTGATCATCTGCATGATCCCGGTAGGCGTATTCGGGTACATCGTATACCAGGCATGGAAGGTCAATAACACCCCGATCACCGGGAACCGTTTCGTGGGTCAGCATCAGCCGGAAATCACGGACGCGAACATGGAAAGCGTAAAAAGCGCGTTATCGCGGATCCAGGGTGTGGAGTCGGTGGAAGCGGAAACCCGCGTCAGTACGACCCGGATCCTGATCGATGTCCGCGATGATATCACGGAAGAAGAAATCCGTACGCTGGGGGATGAGATTTACGCGGCGCTGAATGCGGTCCTGCCGATCGGAACGTATTACACCAATACCGAAACGATGGAAATGTACGATCTCGATATCTCCGTCTACAACAACCTTACCTATAAAGCGTATCCGGCGGAAGGAGAACCGAAACTGGTGATGCTGGATATCGTGAAAAACGGAATGATGCCGGAAGCGGAATTCCAGCTTGTATCCTCTCCGAAGAACGAAGAAGCTGCGAAAGCGGCCAGAGAATCGGTTGAAGAGCGCAAGAAACAGGAAGAAGCTGAGAAAAACGGCACCACGAATGAAACCAACGACGATACGGGTGAGGAAAACACGGAAACCGGCGGCGAAGGTACCGGAGCATAAACGGTTCATACAGAACCGTTTTTTCACAGTTTTATGAAGAAAAACGAAATCTTTGAATGCGTCTGCGAAGAAGTCAGCGACGAAGGGTACGGTATAGTCAAACCGGAAGGGTTTGTCCTTTTCGTGCGCGGTCTTTGGAGAGGAGACACCGCCCGGATCATCGTTACAAAACTGGAAAAAAGATACGGATACGGGAGAATCCTGGAAATCCTCGTTCCTTCACCGGCGCGCACGGAAAACACCTGCCCGTCGTATCCGCGCTGCGGAGGATGCGGATTAAGACATATCACCTACGAAGAAGAATGCGCCTGGAAAGAAGAAAAAGTCCGCCGCGCGCTTTCGAAAATTCCCGGCTGGGACGCGGAGTTTTATCCGATCGTACCTTCTCCGGCGGAAGACGGATACCGCAATAAACTGCAGGCACCGCTTGCGTATCGTGACGGAATACTGTCCTGGGGCTTTTATCGCGTGCACTCTCACGATCTGATTCCGATGAAGGAGTGCCTTATCGAAAATGAAAACGCCGTACGTTTGATCAATGAACTTACGCAAAAACTGTCGGATGAAGCGATTGCGCCGTATTTACGGCATATTCTGATCCGCCACGGAGAAAAATCCGGCGAGTACATGATCGTGATCGTGGCGCGAAGAAAAGAACTTCCGGGTCTTTCACAAATCGCGGAAGAATTCCGCCTGAATCATCCGGAGGTCGTCTCGGTGATCCTGAATATCAACAGCGATGAAACAAACGTGATTCTCGGAAAGGGAGATGTTCTGTTAAGCGGAAGAGAATCTATCCGGGATACCTTGGGAGAACTGCAGTTTGAAATCTCCGCACATTCGTTTTATCAGGTGAATCCCCGTCAATGCGTGAATCTATATAACGAAGCCGGGAAGTTTGCCGGCCTGACCAGGAAGGATACCGTATTGGATTTATATTGCGGAACCGGAACGATTGCCCTTTGGATGGCGGATAAAGCAGGAGAAGTTCTCGGTATAGAAATTGTGCCTTCCGCCATAGAAAACGCAAGGAAAAACGCTTCCCGTAACCGGATTTCCAACGCCTCGTTTTTGTGCGAAGATGCGGGAAAAGGCGCAGAGATCCTGCGGAAGGAAAAAAAGCACGCCGATGTGATCATCGTCGATCCTCCGCGCAAGGGAATGGACGAAACCGCACGGAAAGTGTGTGTGAAATTCGATCCGGAACGTATCGTCTATGTCTCCTGCAACCCTGTAACGCTGGCCAGAGATCTTACATGGTTTGAAGAAAACGGATATCATGTGAAAAAAGCAAGACCGTTTGATATGTTCCCGAGGACATTCCATGTGGAGACCGTTGTTCTTTTACGTCGGAAAAATATTGACGATCATTTAGAGTTCATATAGACGGATGAAGAGTTCGGAGACCATGTGCGTACAAAGAAAGTGGTGAAAAATGATTAACAAGCAA
>CACZNO010000079.1 GCA_902782505.1 uncultured Erysipelotrichaceae bacterium
CGCCGCTGTTTTCGCAAAACTCTGCGCGACCCTTTGCGCCGAAGAAAAAACGGTCCTGTTTCTGAACCGTTTTGATGATGATGTGCGCTTTATCTTCGCAAAACCGAAGGATTCCCCGGCCGACCTTGCGGGTCTTCTGTCGTTTTTGAAACAGTCCTACCCGGTGCGCGGGGGAGGATCCCCCTGGAAGATGCAGGGCAGCATTCCCGGGAATCCGGAAAATCTGTTGGAACAAATCCGGACGTTCGCCGGTGAAACGGCGCGCTGAACCGCTATTCTTTGACCGGCCAGCGGAAATATTCGTACACTTTTTCGCCGGGATGTTCCGGATCCCCCGTCATCATGCGTACATAAATTCCTTCCGGTTCTTTCGGATTCACGTAATACGCCAATCCGAAATACTCTTCGGAAGGATTTTTGACGCACATTTCCGCGGTGATATACCCGCCCATCGAATATCCCTCCGGCAGGTTCTTTACGTGTTCAAATCCGCCGTAACCGTGGTAATAATATGTATTCTCTCCCACGCGGATGACGGTCGTATTCTCTTCGATCGTCTTGCGGTTTACTTCGTCCCAATACTCGTAATAGCGCGCCGTTGCGTCCAGGAATTCATCGCGGGGATAAAACGTATAGGCGTCGACTCCGAATTCCTTTACAAACGGATCAAAGCCCATCAGGTATTCTTCACCGGTTTGATTCTTTGCCAAAACCCACATGGATCCTTCATAGAGATATATCAGGTTCCCGGTAAATCCCGGAATCTGTTCTTCCGCGATTTTCCGGACCGCTTCAACCCCTTGTGTGTCCTGCGAAGCGCCGATGATTTCCGTCGATTCGATCTTCATGGAGTCTCCCGGAACGCTTTTTTTCGCGACATAATACATGCCCGGAGCGACTTTCAGATGATAATACACCGGATATTGAAGACTGCCGGTAAGATTTTTTCCGATAAAATCCCGGGCCTCCATAGGCGCGGATCCCACCATGAACGTCTTGAAGGATTCGTCCAAACGCAGATCCGCTTCCGTCAGCTTGATATCCCAATATCCGGAATACGGCGCCCACGACGCGGAGATTTCATCCCATTGATCTTTCAGAAGTTCCCGGGCTTCCTTCTTTTCGTTTTCGGTAAGTAAGCTTGAAGCTGTGGACGGGTCCGTAATGTCTTCTTTTGTGCCGCAGCCGCCAAGCGTAAGAACGATTGCGCACAAGAGAAGGTACCGGATGAATATTCTCATATACGTTCCCTCCTGTAATCATTATACAGCTGATGTGTAAAAAAGCCGGTGATTTCCGCAGAAACTACCGGTCTTTGTTTTATTCCGACAATACCCTGACAACCGCCCGGTATACCTTGTCCAAAATTTCCTTTTTCTCTTCGGAATTCAGCGCCGTGCCGTCCGCGACGTTTTCTTCCGCAACGATCACAGCCGCCGCGTTCAGCTTCAGGATTTCCGAAATCACAAACATCGACGAACACTCGTGTTCATTCAGAAGAACGCCGAGTTTCGCCCATTTCGCGATCCGTGCGGGACCTTCCGGATCCGAAGGCTGTTCGGTATAGAACCCGTCGTGCGTACGGACATACCCCACCATCGGTTCGATACCTTCCTCCTTCAAAGCCGTCACCAGTTTCCGCAATAACGGAATATTCGCGACCGCCGGATACGATTCCGGTACGTATTCCTTCGTGGCACCTTCCGAGCGCACCGCCGCGGAAGGAACGATCACCGTTCCCGGCTGAATGCCCGGAAGAATCGCCTGTCCGGTTCCGGTCTTCACGATTGTTTTGACGTTCAGATGATTGAGTTCCTCGACCGCGATCGCCATCGGCATACACCCGTGTCCGACCGACGTAACCGCCAGTTCTTTCCCGTTTTTCGTACCCTTGTAGGTTAAGTATTCCCGGTGTGCCGCGGTTTCCTTCGCATTCTCCAGATACGCCGCGATCACCGGCACGTCTTCTTCCGCGCAGGTCAGGATCACCTTTTCCGCAATGTCTTCTTCCCTGGCGCCCAGATGGTGCATACCCCCGTTGGGCAGGGTCAGTTTTCCGCTTTGGAATTTCATAATGTGCCCTCCTTTGCGAGAAGATCAATCGCCCGTAATGCCACCATCGTTTCCGCGTGAATGCGGTCTTCGAGGAAATTCGGCTTCGTGTACACCGGATAATTCGACGCATGTTCGGGATCGGTATCCGACAGCATATACCCCAATACGACGCAGATCGTCGCCGCCCGGATTCCTAAAAGATATCCTAACGGGAACAGGGTGCCGCTTTCGTTTTCTTCCGAGATACAGTTGGCCGCCTTCCAGAGTTTCATGCGGTCCCATAATCCCTCGTGCGCCACTTTCGTTTCCATATAGAACGAGTCATGCGAACGGTACAAGCCCAACCGGTGCGGTTCGCCGAGTTCCTTCGCCGCGTCTTCCAGGGCGCCTACCAGACGGTAGTCCGCAGCCGCCGGGTATTCCCCCGGCACATATTCGTACGACGCGCCTTCCCCGCGTACGCATCCTGTCGCGATGGATAAAGTACCCGCTTCAATATCCGGCTGTAATCCCGCGCAGGTGCCTACCCGGATCACGTTTTTCACGCCGAGATGCGCGAATTCCTCCATGGCCAAAGACACGCACATACAGCCCATGCCGCTGGAAACGACCGAGACCGGCGTTCCGCCCGGCGTAATACCCGTATACGCCGCAAAAGTGCTGCGCTGTCCTACAAAATGCGCTTCCTTGAAATACCCCGCGATAATGGCCGAACGGTGCGGATCTCCCGGCAATAATACCGTCTCCGCCAGATCTCCCGGTTTCAAACCGGTGAAACGGAGCCTTCCGTCCGGATCTTTCAAAGGTTCCGTCTTACGATACGCAATCATACTGTTTGGTCCTCCTTTCCTGTTGACGATAAAAAGACAGGCCTCCCCATAGGAAAGCCTGTCTGTTAAGTCTTAGTTTTCGCCTTTTTCGAGTGCCAGCGTTCTGGTCGTCAGATCGCAGACTTCCGCCGGTCCGTAGTACTGAATCGCGCCCGGATAGGTATAACAGGTATCTAACGCCCATTCCGCACGGTGCGCTTCAAAGTATTTGAACGGCTTGCCGTCGAGTTCGACCAACGCCTTGCGGATGACCGGTTTATCCTGGCCGTGACGGCGTTCGATGTTCATCATCTTGGTGATCGGCATACCGCCCGCTACCCATTCTTCCGCCGGTTTCGACAAATTGGAAACCTTGGAGAGATATCCGTTATAACCGTACTGGATCAGCATAAACGCGTTATATCCTAACGAATAACAGTAATCCGCGTCAAAGTTGGACGGGAACGCGCATCTTCCTTCGTAACCGAAGAAGTGGTGCTGCGCCGAGAACTTGCCCTTGTAGGCGCCGGCTTTCTTGCGTTCCGCCAGTTTCGCCTTGACCAATGCCGAGAACAGTTTTTCGGATTCAATCAGGGATACCTGAACGTTTCCGTGCGGGTCGCGTTCAAGGAATAACTGCTGCTGGATGCCTTCCGGTAAAATCGCGAAGACTTCGTACGCTTCCTTCGTCAAACCTTCCTTGATGAAAGCGGTCTTTTCTTTCCAGGTCTTCAGGTTGTTGAATTCTTCCGCCTTTTCCCCGGCGAGGAGTTCATTGATTTCCGCAATCAGCGCGCCGAATTCCGGAACGAATTCGACCACGCCTTCCGGAATGATCGCTACGCCGAAGTTCATGCCTTTTTCCGCTCTGGCCGCTACGGAATCCGCGATCTGATCCGCGATATCCGATAAGGACATCTTCTTTTCCGCAACTTCTTCGGAAACCAGGCAGATGTTCGGCTGGGTTTCCAATGCGCATTCCAAGGCCACATGCGACGCGGAACGTCCCATGACCTTGATGAAGTGCCAGTATTTCTTCGCGGAGTTCGCGTCACGTTCGATGTTGCCGATGAGTTCGCTGTACGTCTTGGTCGCGGTATCGAACCCGAACGAGCACTCGATGTCTTCGTTCTTTAAGTCGCCGTCAATGGTCTTGGGGCAGC